>CALLZQ010000690.1 GCA_937858255.1 uncultured Tabrizicola sp. | reverse complement strand
AAAGCATCTGCGCGATGTGATCGCCATGGTTGAGCGGAAAAAGGCGGTCGAGCTGATCGCCATCGGCATCGGCCATGATGTGACACGCTACTACCAGCGGGCCGTGACGATCACCGATGTCGAGCAACTGGCCGGCGCGATGACCGAGCAACTGGCGGGCCTGTTCGATGCCGATCCGCGCAAGCGGGCGCGGGTGCTGGGGATGCGCAAGGTGGGATAAAGGGGGCTGTCTGCCCCCTCTGGGCCTGCGGCCCATTCACCCCCGAGGATATTTTTGAACAGATGAAGGGGCCGGCGATGTTTCAGAGCTTTGAGAGCCATGCGAACCCGGCGCAGGGCAGACCACGGCTGGCGGCCCTGCGGGCGCGGCTGGCGCAAGAGGGGCTGGCCGGATTCATCGTGCCACGCGCGGATGCGCATCAGGGGGAATATGTGGCGGCGCGCGATGAGCGGCTGCAATGGCTGACCGGATTTACCGGCTCGGCCGGGTTTTGTATCGTGCTGGCGGATGTGGCCGGGGTGTTCATCGACGGGCGCTACCGGGTGCAGGTCAAGGCGCAGGTCGATCTGGCATGGTTCACGCCAGTGCCCTGGCCAGAGGTGAAAGCCGGTCCGTGGATTGCCGATCATCTATCGGGCGGGGAAGTCGGGTTCGATCCCTGGCTGCATACGGCCGATGAGATTGCAGCGATCGAGGCGGCGCTGGAGGGGACCGGGATCGCGCTGCGGGCCTGTGCGAATATGGTCGATGCAATCTGGCCCGATCAGCCTGCCGCGCCGATGGGGCGGGCCTTTGTGCATCCTGACACGCTGGCCGGCGAGACGGGCGCGGCCAAGCGCGACCGGCTGGCCGCTACGCTACGCAAGGCAGGGCAGCGGGCGGCGGTGATCACGCTGCCGGATTCGATTTGCTGGCTGCTCAACATTAGGGGCGCCGATGTGCCGCGCAATCCAGTGCTGCATGGCTTTGCGATCTTGCATGACGATGGCCGGGTCAGCCTCTTTGCCGAGGGCGCGAAATTCGATGCCGAGGTAAGGGCGCATCTGGGGGATCATGTGACGCTGCGCCCGCCGGCGGCGTTTATTCCCGCCTTGGGAACGCTTCCCGGGCCGGTGCGGGTTGATCGCGGAACGGCGCCGCTGGCGGTCAGCCGTATCCTTGAGGAAGAGGGCGTTGCCGTCAGTTGGGGCGAAGACCCCTGCCGTCTGCCCAAGGCCTGCAAGACCGAGGGGGAACTTCAGGGGATGCGCGAGGCGCATCTGCGTGACGGCGCCGCGATGGTCGAGTTTCTGGCGTGGCTCGACCGGCAACCTGCGGGCAGCCTGACCGAGATTTCGGTCGTTTCGGCACTGGAGGGATTCCGCCGCGCCACCAACATGCTGCATGACATCAGCTTTGACACGATCTGCGGCGCCGGTCCGAATGGCGCGATCATGCATTACCGCGTGACCGAAGAGACCAACCGCCCGGTGGGGCGCGATGAGTTGCTGCTCGTCGATTCCGGGGCGCAATATCCCGATGGCACCACCGATATCACCCGCACCATCGCCATTGGCGATCCGGGCGAAGAGGCGCGGACCTGCCATACGCGGGTCTTGCAGGGGATGATCTCGATTTCGCGCGTGCGCTTTCCCAAGGGGTTGGCCGGACGCGATCTGGACCCTTTGGCGCGATTTGCGCTCTGGACCGCGGGGCAGGATTTCGACCATGGCACCGGGCATGGCGTCGGCGCCTTCCTGTCGGTGCATGAGGGGCCGCAGCGGATCAGCCGGATTTCCGAGGTGCCGCTCTTGCCCGGGATGATCCTGTCGAATGAGCCGGGTTATTACCGCGAAGGGGCCTTTGGCATCCGGCTGGAAAACCTGATCGCGGTGATGCCCGCCCCGGCCTTGGGCGACAACCGGGTGCAGCTTTGCTTTGAAACGCTGGCCTTCGTGCCACTGGACCGGCGGCTGATCGTCACGGCGATGCTGTCCCCGGCCGAGCGGGACTGGCTGAACGCCTACCACGCCGAGGTGCGGGCCAAGCTGCACGCGCGGCTGAGCCCCACGGCGCAGGATTGGCTGGCGGCGGCCTGCGCGCCGGTTTAGGCGGCCTCAATGGCGGTCTTACGGATGCGCTCGACCATCGCCCGCACCCCGTTCGACCGCTGTGCCGAGAGATGTTCGTTCAGCCCCAGCCGCCCCAGTTCGGCGGCGGCGTCGATCTGCGCCACCTCGGCCAGCGGCACCCCGGCATAGAGCGCATGCAGCACGGCGATCAGCCCGCGCCCGATCATCGCATCGGAATCGCCGGCGAAGTCATAGCCCCCGCCCGCCGGCATCGGCCGCAGCCAGACCTGCGAGGCACAGCCATCGACCTTGTAGGCTGGCACACGAAAACTATCGTCCAGCGGCGCCATCTCGCGCCCCATGTCGATGACATGGCGATAACGGTCCTCCCAGTCGTCAAGGAAGGCAAAGGTCTCGACAATCTCTTCAAAGGCTGCGCTGGCCATGGCACTCCATCCCGCTGTTCTGCCTTGGGTAATGCGGGCCGGGCGGCAGGTCCACCCCCATCGCGGCCTTTTCAAACCGCCCGCCATCGGCTACCCAAAGGGAAATCACGATGGATGCCCCGATGAAACGCTTGTTCATGGCCGCCCTTGCCGCGCTGATGCTGGTTTCCGCTTGCGGCTTCGTGCGCGAGTCGAAGCTGAACCCGTTCAACTGGTTCGGCCAATCAGAACCGGCGGAAACCGTGACGGTGCCGCTGGAAAAGACCGACCCGCGCCCCTTGGTGGCCGATGTGGTGGATCTGGTGGTCGAGCCCTATTCCGGCGGGGCCATCGTGCGGGCCAA
>CALLZQ010000689.1 GCA_937858255.1 uncultured Tabrizicola sp. | reverse complement strand
AGGGCTCCTTCGGCGGCCGCTCGAGCAGCTTGCCCAGCCCCAGCGACTCGGCCAACGCCGCATCGACCGCCTGCCCCGTCACCCCCGCCCATGGCCGCAGAAAACGGCTGGCGCCCGCCTCGGCCTGCGCCACCACGGTCTTGACCAGATTGGCGGGAATGGCAAAGCCGATCCCGTTCGAGCCGCCCGACCGCGTCAGGATCGCGGTATTGATCCCCACCAGCCGCCCCTGCATATCGACCAGTGCGCCGCCGGAATTGCCGGGATTGATCGCAGCATCGGTCTGGATGAAATAGCCGCGCCCCAGATCGACGGTTGACCGCGCCAGCCCAGATACGATGCCCGAACTGACTGTCTGGCCGATCCCGAACGGGTTGCCGATGGCCAGTACCAGATCGCCCACCTCGACCTCATCCGAGTCGCGGAAGGTCAGCGCCGGCAACGCCTCGGCCCCCTCCAGCCGCAGGATCGCCAGATCGGCCTCTTCATCGGTCAGCATTACCGTCGCATCGAACTCTCGCCGGTCGGCCAGCACCACCCGGATCTCGGTCGCCTGCGCCACCACATGAAAATTCGACACGACGATCCCGCCGGCGCCGACAATCACCCCCGAGCCCAACGAATTCTGCACTCTGGGCTGTGTTTCGCCAAATTCCTGAAAGAACTGGTCAAAGAACGGATCGCCCGCAAAGGGGCTGACGCGCTCTTCCACCACCACCGTTGCATAGATATTGACCACCGCAGGCGAGGTCGCCTTGACCACGGGGGCAAAGCTGAGGCTGATCTCTTCGCGCCCCAGCGGCACGCGGCTCTCGGCCATTGCCATGCCGGCGGCGAGGCCAAGCGTCAGGACGGTTGCAAGCACGGTCGCCGGGCCAGGGGCACTGCGCATGACGCACCTCTTTGCGAACTGGACCGGGGCGTTATGGCACTGTCACCTGCCCCCCGCACCCTGCCCGCAGCGGCGCAGCCTCAAAAGAGGATGTCGTCCAGATCGTCGTCAGCGGCCGCCGGTGCCGCAGCGGGCTGTTCCGGCACGGCGCGGGCCGCCTGCCTCCCTGCCGGATGCAACACCGCGTCATGGATCTCGCGCTCGGCAGCCATGGTATAGCCCTGCCGCAAGCGGTCGAAATGCCGCGCCTCGTCCGAGCCTTCGGCAAAGGGCAGATCAGCCTCGGCCAACAGGGCGCATCCGACCCGCAACTGCGCCTCGAGCGGCGACAGGGCCGCCAACCGGTCCGGGAAGCCCGCCAAACCCGACGCCG
>CALLZQ010000688.1 GCA_937858255.1 uncultured Tabrizicola sp. | reverse complement strand
CGCGAAGAAATGGGTCGCAGCGTGGCTACCTGACATCTTGCGGCCCTCTGCCCGGGGGGCGGCATGAGCCATCAACCGCCACCCGCGCTTCCCCCCTCGATCATTGACATGGTCGAAACGCTGGATGAGTTCCACGGCGCCGGAACGGGTTTGCGGATTGCGCTGAAACTCATGTCTTCCTTCGGCGGTCTGGATCTGAAGGTGCCGAAGGCAGTACAAAAGGGTCATGCCCTGGCCCTCGCCTTGGGAATGGACGATGCCGAGCTATTGTGCCAGCATCTGGCCGGTGGCGAGCTTTATGTGCCGCACGGCCGCAAGCCGCGCTCGCAGCGCGGGGCCGTGCAGGAACTGGAACGGCAGGGGCGCGACCGGGCGCAGATTGCTCGCGCTCTGGGGATCAGCCAGCGGCACGTTCGTCGGCTGGCCAATGGCTCCTCAGAGGATGACACCCTGCCGCTGTTTCCCGATCTGGAGTGAGGGGGGGGGCGGACCCGAGGTCCGCTCTAACTGGCGCAACCCGCGCGCGAAAAGGGTGCCCGACCAACCCCGGGGGCACCGATGTCAAAAGCAGCTATTTCCCTGATCCAGAGCGGCCTGCGCGATCTCGGCTTTTCGCCGGGGCCAGTGGATGGTCTGTTCGGCGCACGGACACGATCCGCAACACTCGCGTGGCTGGATGAGGGGGGCGCCGCAGCCGAGCGCGCCTTGGCGCCGGAAACCAGCCTGATCATCTTTCAGGGCAAGGCCCGATATCCGGTCCATGAAATCGTCATCCACTGTTCGGCCACCCGCCCGGACTGGATGCACAATGAGGACCTGACAGCACAGCGGGCCGAAATCCGCCGCTGGCACATGCAGGATCGCGGCTGGCGTGACATCGGCTATCACTGGGTCATCGGGCGCGATGGCAAGTTGCTGCCTGGCCGCGCAGAGACCGAGATCGGCGCCGGTGTCGAAGGCCATAACCGCGGCGTGATCCACATCTGCCTGATGGGGGGCGCCGGATCGGGCGAGCAAGACCGGTTCGACCGCCACTTCACCTGCCCAGGACGTCAGCCTTCGCCAGCTTCTTCAGGCGATCGGCATGCGTACACAGGTGCGCCGGATCAGCGGTCACAATGAATATGCGGCCAAGGCCTGCCCCGGCTTTACGGTCGCCCAATGGCTGAAGGAGGCCGCATGATGCTCTCGAACAACCTGACCTTGCCGACCCTGTCCGCGCTGCAGGCGCGCTCCACCTGGGCCATCGTGACCATGACGGCGATCACCCTTGCCAATGCGTTCGGGATCGATCTGCTGGCCTTCTTTGCCGCCATCGGCGCGGGCAGCAGCCCGGAGGAAGTGATCGAAACCGGCGAGCGCGTCGTCAGCGCCTGGCAATCGGTCGCGCCCTTGCTGCTGGGCTTGTGGGCCTGGGTCGAGCGCCGTGCTCCCAAC
>CALLZQ010000687.1 GCA_937858255.1 uncultured Tabrizicola sp. | reverse complement strand
AGTTCAGACGTGTGCTCTTCCGATCTAGTTCTTTACCGCCTCGACCATCGGGGCGATGGCCGATCTGCCCTTTATCATCATCTTCCTGGGGCTGGTGGCCAGCATCGGCGGCGATCTGGTCTGGCTGCTCCTCGGCGGGGCGGTGCTGATGGTATTGCCCGGGTTCCTCTTTCAGAAACGCATGGTGGCGCTGACCCAATCCATGCAGGGCGCCGGGATCCGGCAGTCGAAACTGCTTTATGAGGCGGTGTTCGAGCAGGAAACCATCGCCGTCACCCGCGGCGAGGATCGCGTCAAGCGCCTGTGGTCGGAACTGGTCGCGCTTTCCGCCGCCAAGACGTCCGAGCAGCGGAAACTGGCCTCGATGCTGACCTATTGGGCGCAGGGCGTGCAGCAGGTCACGTATATCGGGGCGGCGGGGGTCGGCGCCTTCATGGTCTTTGCCGGGGATTTCACCGTCGGCACCATTATCGCCATCGGCATCCTGACCGGGCGCACGCTGGGCCCGCTGTCGACCCTGTCAGCCACCATGTCGCGCTGGTCGAATGTCGCCGCGGCCCTGACCGCACTGGACCGGATCGCCGAAGCCCCGCAGGCCGAGGCGGCGGACCGCAGCTATCTGCGGCGCCCGCAACTGACCGGCGCCTATGAGTTGCGCAACCTTGAATTCCGCTATGATCCGCATGGCGCGCCGACGGTCGATATCCCCGCCCTGACCATTCCGGCAGGCCAGCATATCGCGGTGCTGGGCACCAACGGTTCTGGCAAGTCCACGCTGCTGCGCCTGTTGGCCGGGATCTATGATCCGACCGCCGGGCGTATCCTGATTGACGGGGTGGATCTGGGGCAGGTTCACCCGCGCGACCTGCGCCGGGGCGTCGGCTATCTGGGTCAGGAGGTGCGGCTTTTCGCCGGCACGCTGCGCGACAACCTGAACACCACCCAGCTTGAACGTGATGATGAGCGGCTGCTTCAGGCGCTGGACTTCGCCGGGCTTGGCCCCTTTGTGCGCAACCATCCGCGTGGCCTTGATCTGGAGATCAAG
>CALLZQ010000686.1 GCA_937858255.1 uncultured Tabrizicola sp. | reverse complement strand
GCATGAGGCCTATCCGACCTTTTACGACCCGAATATTCAGCGGGTGATCCTGAATGCGGTGAAATGGGCGCATAATCCGGCGCCGCGTCTGGCCGATCCGCATGATGCGCCGAACGTGCCTGCCGAAGTGGCGCTGGAGCCGCTGGTGCGGCGCGGCCCGCGCCTGCATCAGGATGGCGAGGAGGGGCTGCGGTGACGATCCGGCTGTTGATCCTTGGCACCGGCGGCATGGCGCGCAACCATGCCGAGGCTTTTGCGGCCATCTCCGGCGTGGAACTGGTGGCGGGTGTCGATCCGCGCCCCGAGGCGCGGGCGGCCTTTTGCGCGGCGCATGGCATGGACCGCGGCTTTGCCACGGTGGAAGAGGCGCTGGACTGGGGCGGTTTCGATGCCGTGACCAATGTCACCCCCGATGCGGTGCATTGCGCGACGACCCTGCCGCTCTTGGCGGCGGGCAAGCATGTGTTGTGCGAAAAGCCGCTTGCCACCAATGAGGGCGACGCCGCCCGGATGGCCGCGGCGGCG
This sequence comes from uncultured Tabrizicola sp., assembly GCA_937858255.1. Classification (GTDB taxonomy): domain Bacteria; phylum Pseudomonadota; class Alphaproteobacteria; order Rhodobacterales; family Rhodobacteraceae; genus Pseudotabrizicola. Next base: position 992 of record CALLZQ010000686.1, on the reverse strand, counting down.
GTATCGGCCGGGGTCGTCAATATGGTCAACCTGACCTACCGAAATGGCGCGGCCCTACAACGCGCGGCCGAGGTGGTGGCCGGGGGCGCCCTGGGCGAGATCCGGCATTTTGAGGCCTCATACCTGCAAAGTTGGCTGACCCAGCCCGCCTGGGGCGATTGGCGGACCGAGCCGCAATGGCTCTGGCGGCTGTCATCGGCGCATGGGTCCAAGGGTGTCTTGGGCGATGTCGGAATTCATATCCTCGATTTTGCGAGCTTTGCGGCGGGGCAAGAGGCGGTCGAGGTCTCGGCCCGGCTGGCGACCTTTGACAAGGCCGAGGGCGGGCAGATCGGCCCCTATGTCCTGGATGCCAATGACAGCGCAACGATGCAGGTGCGGCTGGCGGGCGGGGCGTTGGGTGTGGTGCATGCCAGCCGCTTTGCCACCGGCCATCTGAATGATCTGCGGTTGCGGCTGTATGGCACGCTGGGCGGGCTGGAGGTCAGCTATGAGAATAACCTCAGCCGCCTGCGCGCCTGTCTGGGAGAGGACCGGCTGACCGCGACATGGCGCGAGGTCGATTGCCCGCCGGTTCCGACTGTCTACCAGCGGTTCATTGCCGCGATCCGGGGCGAAGCGGCGGCGACACCCGATTTCGCCCGGGGGGCCGCGTTGCAACGCTTGCTGGACCGGGCCGAGCAAAGCGCCGCAACGGGCGGGCAGAGTCTGGCGGTCTGAGCCGCCTTTCCGCCCGTTCACATCGGCATGACGGCGGGGAATGTTGCGCAAGTCTGCCCCCCCGTGTATCAGGCGGCAAAGCCGTTGATCCGAGCAGGGAGAGCTTTCACATGCGTCGCGTCGTCGTTACCGGTCTGGGCATGGTCACACCCTTGGCCTCGGGGGTCGAGGAAACCTGGAGCCGCCTGTTGGCCGGTCAATCCGGTGCCGGGCCGATCACCCGGTTCGATGCCAGCAATGTCGTGACGAAATACGCCTGCGAGATCCCGTTT
>CALLZQ010000685.1 GCA_937858255.1 uncultured Tabrizicola sp. | reverse complement strand
CCGAGTACAATTCCGCCCTGGAATGCGCTCTGTCTTGCCGACTTTGGCGACAAGGGCGCCGCATTCGTCGCCCAGCCGCAGATCCCGCCGCGCAACGTCAACTGGTCGGCTGAGGGCAAATGGGTGCATATGGCCAAGATCGGCTTTGAGAAATACTTCATGCGCAAGCTGAAGAAGGGCACTTCCGAACCCTTCTACGAAAGCCTCGCGCTGAAGGTTCTGGGCATCGACAAGCTGAAAGAGACGCAAAAGGGCTAAGCTGACGGCCCCGGGCAGATCAAAAAGGCCGGGCCTTCGCGCCCGGTCTTTTCCTTTCCGAACCGCCGTGGCAGGGTCGCCCGAAACGGAGGGATGGGTCATGATCGAGGCGGATATTGCAGTTATCGGCGGCGGGATTGCCGGTGTTTCGGTCGCCGCACGGCTGGCGGGCGCGGCGCGGGTCGTCCTGCTCGAGGCCGAAGATCATCTGGCGCATCACGCCTCTGGCCGGTCCGCCGCGCTTTATGAGCCGCGTTATGGCACGCCGGCGGTGGTGGAACTGTCATTGGCCTCGTCTGACGAATTCCACGCGGCCGAGGGGATCCTCTCACCGCGCGGTTTGCTGATGGTCGCCAAAGCCGATGAGATGGAGGGCTTTGCCCATGATGCGGCGGCCATGCATCTTGACCAGATCGGGGTGGATGAAGCCTGCCGGATGGTGCCCATTCTGAATGGCGGGGTAATCAAGGCCGCCGCCTATGCCGCCCATGCCTGGGACATCGACACCGACCGGCTGATACAGGGTTTCGCCCGCGAGGCGCGCGCGCAGGGGGCGCAGATCCTGACCCGTGCCCGGGTCAGCACCATAGCCCGCGACGGGCAAAGCTGGCTGATCACCAGCGCCGCAGGGCCGGTACGGGCCAGAATTCTGGTCAATGCCGCCGGGGCCTGGGTTGACCAGATCGCCACCATGGCCGGGGTCGCACCGCTCGGCTTTACCCCGCTGCGCCGCTCAATGGCGCGGATCCCGGCCCCGGGGGGACATGACACGGCAGCCTGGCCGATGATGTTTGGCGCCGGGGAAAGCTGGTATGCCAAACCCGATGCCGGGGCGCTGATCGTCTCTCCTGCCGAAGAAGAACTGATGGAACCGCAGGATGCCTGGGCCGATGACATGGGGCTGGCCGAAGGGCTGGCCCGCTATGAAGAGGTGGTGACAACACCTGTGACTCGGATGATCTCAAACTGGGCGGGGCTGCGCACCTTTTCCCCCGACCGAAGCATGGTGATCGGGCCTGACCCGCACACCGCCGGGTTCTTCTGGCTGGCCGGTCAAGGGGGACAGGGCTTTCAGACCTGCCCTGCCGCCAGTCGACTGGCCGCCGATCTGATTCTGGGGCGCGCCACCGGGCTGGGCGGTGATCTGTTGGCCGCGCTCTCACCTGCGCGCTTTGGGTGACGTCGCGGAATATTGTATTTCTCGAATATGATTTGATGCAAATCAAGGAATGCCGCACCGCAGCATGAGAGACCCGCGCCTGACAAAAAGGAGCCGGTCATGAGCTACAAGGCGAAAATTCAGGAAATGCGCGGCGAGATTCGCGCGATGAACAAACTGATCCCGCAGGCCGCCGCCGCTTTCGGCGATCTGTCCAAGGCTGCCAAGGATGTCGGGCCGCTCTCGGTCAAGGAAAAGGAATATATCGCCCTTGGGATCGCCATTTCGCAGCGCTGCGAGCCCTGCATCAACTTCCATGTCGAGGCGCTGATGAAGGCTGGTGCCAGCCGTGAGGAACTGGGCGATGTGCTGGCGATGTCGATCCAGATGGGCGGGGGGCCGGCGCTGATGTATGCGGCCCATGCCCTCGGCTGCTGGGACGAACTGGCCAAGCCCGCCGAATAAGTTTTTCGCCCGGCGGCGACGGAACCCGGTAGCTGCGGCGTTTCTTTTACATTCATAAAGAGGAATGTAAAAGATGACCAAGACCCGGATCCTGAGTGCGCTGACCCTGACCCTTGCCCTTTCGGCGGGGGGGGGTTGGGGCCCAGGCGGCGCCCTGGGGGCCGGAGTGGGGGGGCAGGGGGGTCTGGGCACCCAGGGCCCGATCACCCCCCGAGAGGGCCGCGCCCAGCGGGGGGAGGTGTTCTATATGTTCGACGTCGAGGGCGATGGCGAATTGACTTCGGCCGACTGGGCCGGGGTAGCCGAGCATATGGCGAATGAGCAGGCAACCAAGGGCCAAGGCCATGGCGCAGGCGGCGGGGCCGGCAATCCCAATGCACCGGGGGTGGTGATGCACGCGGCCATGACCCCCGAGTTCAATGACACCAATGGCGATGGCAAGGTGACACTGGCGGAATTCGAGGCCGCGACCGACCGGATGTTCACCGCGCTTGACCGCAACGGCGATCATCTGGTCAACCCCGCCGATTTCGGGCGCTGACCGGCGGATTGCCGCCCAGTCAGCGCGGGTTTTCTGCCGCAGACCGCCACGGCGGATCTGCGGCAGATGACAGCGCTGCCACAGCGCGCCATTCAGTCGCCATGCGCGCCCGAACCACCAGAATTGCCCTTGGCCTTTGTGCCAGCCTTGTGTTGCTTGCCGCCTGCGGCGGGCGCACGCCACCCTTATCGCCCTTGGCCGATGTGGCGCCGACGGTCATCGCCCCGGATTTCGGCGATGCCGATCCGCATGACTGGCAAGGAAGAGACCCCCATGCCTATCCGGTGCATGGTATCGACACCTCTCGCTGGCAAGGGCAGGTCGATTGGCCGCGGGCCCGGGCGCATGGTGTCAGCTTTGCCTTTCTGAAGGCGACCGAGGGCGGCGATATCCTCGACCCGGCCTTTGCAGAGAACTGGCGCGGCGCCCGTGCGGCAGGCGTGCCGGTGGGGGCCTATCACTTCTGGTATCACTGCCGTTCGGCCAGCGATCAGGCCCGCTGGTTCATCGCCCATGTGCCGCGCGCGCCGGGGGCATTGCCGCCCGTACTCGATCTGGCGTGGACGCCGTTTTCCCCCACCTGCACCAAACGCCCCCCCGCCGAGACCGTCCCGCAGGAGGGCCGGCTGCTCCTTGACCGGCTGGAGGCGCATTATGGTCAGCGTCCCATCGTCTATTCCACCCCGGATTTCTATGAGGCCAATCAGCTTTGGCGGCTGGGGGATTACGATTTCTGGCTGCGTTCTGTCGCCGGGCATCCGCAAGACAGCTATGCCGGGCGGCACTGGACCTTTTGGCAATATAGTGGCACCGGGCTGGTGCCGGGGGTGCGGGGCAAGGCCGATCTGAATGTCTTTGCCGGCACTGCCCCGCAATGGGCGGCCTGGCGGGCCGCCCGCAGCTGTTAGTCGCGGGCCGGCGGAATCTCGTCGAGGCTGTGCCAGACCGGGATTCCCCGCTCACGCGCGAGGCGGGTGTCATTATCCGCCCCCTGCGAGGCGCCGGGCAGCCGCAAGACCCCGTCACATTTCGCCAGCAGGCGATGCGCGGTCGGGTGCATCACCCGGTCATAGGCCGCGCTGCCCGGCGCCCCGCCCCCTGCCCCGCGCAGGATCGGCAGCGCCGCCCATTCGCCAATCATCGGCACATGGCCTTTCTCAAATATCGGCAGGGCAGCGGATTCCAGCCGGGCAAGATTGGCCGCCATCTTGCCCGGGTCGTCGCCCGTGCCGGAACGATAGGGGCCGGCAATCAGGATCATCATCGGTTCAGTCATTGCATGTCCTTTCATGAAACAGATTACTTTGATTGCAAATCGCACTGATTCGTGCAATATCGTTTATTATCGTGCATTTCCGGGAAAAGCTCATGCTGACGCAGCAACGCAAGGAATTCCTGTTGAACCGGTTGGCCAGCGAGGGGCGGCTGGTGGCGGCCGATCTGTCAGCCGAGCTTGCGATCTCGGCCGACACCATCCGCCGCGATCTACGGGAACTGGCCGCCGAAGGGCGCCTCATGCGGGTGCATGGCGGGGCCTTGCCGCTCTCACCAACCCACCGCCCCTTTGCCGAGCGGCAGGGGATGGAGGCACAGGCCAAGCGGCGGCTGGCGCAGGCCGCGGTCAGCCTGATCCGGCCCGGCATGGTGGTGCTGGTCGATGGCGGGACAACGCATCAACAGCTACCCGAGGTATTGCCACAGGGCCTGCCCTTCACCCTTGTCACCCATAGCCCGGCCTTGGCGGCGGCGCTGGAGGGCCATGCCGATATCGATCTGATCCTGATCGGCGGGCGAATTTTCCGTCATTCGATGGTGGCCTCAGGCCCGGTGGCTTATGAGGCGCTGTCGCGGCTTCGGGCGGACCTTTGCTTCCTTGGGGTGACGGGCGTACAGCGCGATATGGGCCTGACGACGGGTGATGCCGAGGAAGCGGCTCTGAAAGCACGGATGATCAGCCAATCGGCTGAGGTCGCGGTCCTTGCCACCGATGACAAACTGGGCCGCACAAGCCCTTGGGTCATTGCACCGTTAACCGCCTTGGGAATGCTGATCACCTGCGGCGCGCGACCGGAATGGTTGCCTGATACAGTGGAACATTCGCGGGCTTGATATGGAAACGCAAATGAAACGGGCTGGCGCCCTGCAAGGCGCCAGCCCGTCATCTTGTCACGGAAACCTCAGCCGTCGATGCGGATGCGGGCATTCTTGGGGTCAAAGGGGCTGTCCTCGACCACTTCGGCATCCCATTCCTTGAGCTGGATCTTGACCTTGAGCTTGGTGCCGACCGCCGCCAGATCAGGACGGACATAGCCCATGCCGATCTGCTTGCCAAAAGCCACCGAATAGCCGCCCGAGGTCAGGCGCCCGACCTTTTCGCCGTTCAGCCAGAGCGCCTCTTTGCCCCACGGATCGGTATCGGCGGGGCCATCGATCAACAGGGTGCAGCATTGTGAGCGGATGCCCTTGTCCAGCATCGCCTGCTTGCCGCGGAAGTCTTTCGACAGATCGACAAAGCGGTCCAGCGCCGCCTCCAGCGGGGTCGCGTCACGGCCCAGTTCATTGCCGAAGGCGCGGTAGGATTTTTCCTGACGCAGCCAGTTCTGGGCGCGGGCGCCGACCGGTTTCAACCCGAGCTTTTCGCCGGCCTTCATCACCAGATCCCACAGGTAGCGGCCCATTTCGATCGGGTGGTGGAGTTCCCAACCCAATTCGCCCGTATAGGCCACCCGCACCGCTCGCACCGGGCACATGCCCAGTTCGATGTTGCGGTAGGACAGCCACGGGAAGCGCTT
>CALLZQ010000684.1 GCA_937858255.1 uncultured Tabrizicola sp. | reverse complement strand
AGGCTGATTTCCAGCACGGCAAGAACCGCGACGATGAAGAACACCTTCATCGCGCCCGCGAAAGAGGCGGTGGTGGCCAGTCCCAGCCACAGGCCAAGGGCCAGACCGATGGCCGTAAAGGCAAAGGCCCATGTGAAATAGGACAGCGTCGATTTCGACGCAGGGGTCAGCGAGGACATAGGAAAAGGCTACCGCGCGGCTGTGTTGCGGTTCAGGTGCCGACATCGCAGGAAAGCCGCCAAATCCTGCCAGAGGGGCCCGGTCACCCGTTCGCCCCTCATGCGCCTTTGCGGCCGAAAAAGCAAGTCAGGCCGCAAGCGGCATGATCAGATCGGGCCCCTCGGCCCGGTTCGAGTTGACCCGTCGATCAACACGGTGGCACTGGAGCAGACCGGGGGCCGAGGGCTTCATCAGCAGCGCCGCGCCATGCCCCGCCTCGCCCAGCCACAAGGGCCAGTCCGGCACCTCGAGCATCAATGCCTCGCGGTGGTGCAGCCCCTGCATGCCCGGCCCCGCGTCGGTGCTGACGATGGCCACGCTGTCCTGATCGCCCCAGCGTTGCCAGATCGCAGCCAGCGCCATCGGCTGACCATCAACACGGGTAAAATACCACGGCAGCTTGGCCCCATCCGGCCCGGTTTCCCATTCGTAAAAGCCGCTGGCCGGAACGATGCAACGGCGGGTGCGCACCGCCTCGCGAAAGGCGGGTTTGCTGGCGATGGTGTCTGACCGGGCATTGATGATCAGCGGGCCATCGGTGGGCGACTTGTACCAGGCGGGCAGAAAGCCCCAGCGCATCGCCCGCAGCCGCCGCGCGCCATTGTCCGAAGTGACCACCGCAACCGGCTGTGTGGGGCAGATGTTATAGCGCGGCACCGGCGGCAGATCATTACCCGGCACGGCCCGAAACAGGGCCGCCATCGCCTCTTTCGGCTGTGTCAGGCTGAAACGGCCGCACATCCTTGCCACTTTCGCATCAGAACAGTCTTAACCCCAACCAACATGGCGTCTTGCCTTGTGACTTTGCAACCCTGCCGCCAAATTCATATCAGCAGCGCCCCCTCGTGACGCAAGAGCGGGGCCTTGGTCCCAACGCCCCCGGGGGCCGAAAAACCGCCGAACCAGCCACTGCCGGTAACGCGGTGACAGGGGATCAGGATCGGCAGGGGATTGGCGCCGCAGGCCTGCCCCACTGCCTGCGCAGGTGCGCCAAGCGCCTTGGCCAGCTCGCCATAGGTTCGCGTCTGCCCATAGGGAATGGCCG
>CALLZQ010000683.1 GCA_937858255.1 uncultured Tabrizicola sp. | reverse complement strand
TTGTCGGGCGGATGCGGGGCACCGAGGCCTCGCGGCCGGTCCGCGCGGCAATCTCGGTGGTGATGGGGGTTGGCGGGGTTTATTTCTGGGTTGCCAAACAGGCCAAGAAACGCACCTCGCTGATGGAAGAACAGCTTGCCGATGCGGTCGAGTTGATGGTCCGCAGCCTGCGGGTGGGTCATCCCTTTGCCTCGGCCATCGGGATTGTCGCCAAGGAAGTGCCCGATCCGCTGGGCACCGAATTCGGCCTGATCGCCGATGAGGCGGCCTATGGCCGGAACGTGGCCGATGCGCTGAAGGCCTTTGCCGAGCGGATGGACAATCAGGATTTGCGCTTTCTGGCCGTGGCCGTGGCGATCCAGCAGCAATCGGGCGGCAACCTCGCCGAGATCCTTGAAGGTTTGTCAAAGGTGATCCGCGCCCGCTACAAGCTGTTCCGCCGTGTGCGCGCCATCACCGCCGAGGCGAAATGGTCAGGTATGTTCCTGTCCGGCTTTCCGCTGGGGGCCTTGGTGGCGATCAATATCGTCGACCCGAACTATTATGTGGATGTCAAGGAAACCGATGCCTTCGTGCCGGCGGCGATCTTTGTGGGCGTCATGCTCTCGATCAACGTCATCTACATGAAGATCATGACGAATATCAAAGTGTAAGGGGCTGGGCATGCTGGACCAAATCAACCAGAATCTCGTCAACCTTCTGGGCCCGGCCGGCCCGCTTCTGGCGCTTGGCGGTCTGGGGATCATGCTGATCGTTCTGGCCCTGCCGACGATGCTGAAGCGGCAGAAAGACCCGTTGGAGCGGCTGAAGCAGCAGCGCGTCGGCACCAAGGTGGATGACCCGCAACGGCTGCGGCGCGGCAAGGCCTCGCGCGGGGCCGACAAGCTGGAGCGGTTCGCAGGCTATCTCGAACCCAAAACCGCCGAGGAATTGTCCGCCACGCGGATGAAACTGCTGCGCGCCGGCTATCATTCAAAAGATTCGGTGCGCATGTTCCACTTTGCGCAATTCGCGCTTGCGCTGGGGGTGTTGGCTGTCGGCCTGATCCTCGCGGCGATCAAGGCATCGCAACAAGAGATGACCACGACCACGCTGGTGCTTTACTCGGTATTGCCGGCGGCCATCGGTTACTATGCGCCACAATACTGGGTCCAGCGCCGCATCCAGAGCCGTCAGCAGCAGATCACCGAAGGGTTTCCCGATGCGCTTGACATGATGCTGGTCTGCGTCGAGGCGGGGCAGTCGCTCGATCAGTCGATCATCCGGGTGGGCCGCGAGGCGCGGGCCGGTTATCCCGCTCTGGCCGAGGAATTCGAGATGGTCGCCCATGAGGTCAAGGCCGGCAAAGAGCGTTCGGCCGTGCTGCGCGACATGTCGGAACGGGTGGGCCTGCCGGACATCACCTCTTTCACCACGACGCTGATCCAATCCTCCAGCTTTGGTACATCCATCGCCGATGCCTTGCGGATCTATTCATCAGAAATGCGGGACAAGCGGGTGATGCGGGCCGAAGAAAAGGCCAACACCATCCCGACCAAGCTGACGCTGGGCACAATGCTCTTCACGGTGCCGCCGCTCTTGGTTATCCTGATCGGGCCATCACTCTACAAGTTTGGCGCGACCTTTACCGGAGGCTGAGATTTTCCGACCGACCCAAGATCACCGCCGCCGGCTGTTCACCCCCCTGCCGCTGTTGCTGTGCCTGACATCCGCCCTCGCCGCCTGTTCCCAGACAGGCGGCGTTTTTGGCGCCGAGGCCAGCCGCAGCCGGCCCTATGGCATTGATCCGCATGAAGAAGGGGTTGACGGGCTGATCGTCGGCCATCGCCTGATGGCGGCACGGGAATACGAACTGGCGCTGAAAGCCTATCTGCGCGGGGCCGCCGAACATGGATTCACCGTCGATGTGCTGTCGGCGCTTGGCTCTGCCAATCTGCATCTGGGCCGGCTAAACCAGTCCGAAGATCTGTTGCGCAAGGCCGTGGCCGAGGATCGCAACTTTGTACCGGCCCTGAATAATCTGGGCGTCGTCCTGATGGAAAAGGGCGAATATGGCGAGGCGCGGCTGCTGTTCCAGCAGGCCTTTGCCGCCGATAGTGGCCAAACGGACGCGATCCGCGAAAACCTTAGGCGTGCCATCGCGAAAACCGAAGATGCCGTGTATGCTGAACCCGAGGAAACACAAAGGTTCACCCTCGTCCGGCGCGGCCACTCGACCTATGAGCTGCTGTCCGAACTGTGACGAGGCAAGGGCCCGAGCAGTCAAAGAGGACGCAAAATGCGCCGACCGATCTTTGTGGCACTGTGCCTGTCGGGCACGGTTGCCCTGAGCGCCTGTAACAAGAACTCCGATGCCGAGGTTCAGCGCGCGCTAAAGGATGTCAATGTCATCGACGAGTCGAACCTGTCCGACATCATGCTGACAGTGGGCGACCCGAATGAATCCGTGGCCTATTTCAACCGTGTGGTGAACGACAATCCTGACCGGATCGACGCCAAGCGCGGCCTTGGCAAGTCGCTGATCCGCGCCGGGCGCGCCGCTGAGGCCGTGCCGGTCTGGCGTCTGGTTGTCGCCCATCCCGAAGCCAAGAACGATGACCGCGTGTCGCTGGCCGATGCGCTGATCCGCGCAAATGACTGGCCCGCAGCCGAGGCCGAGTTGAACAAGGTTCCGCCGACGCATGAAACCTTTGAACGCTATCGGCTGGAGGCCATGGTCGCCGACAGCAAGAAGCAATGGCAAAA
>CALLZQ010000682.1 GCA_937858255.1 uncultured Tabrizicola sp. | reverse complement strand
CCCCCCCCCCCTCTTTCGGCCGGGGCCACATGCCCCCTCCCCCCCCCGTCGCCGCCACATCCGGTGCCCGGCCCGCGCCGCGCCCGGTCAGGGTGACGGCGCCGCGCATCCAGTCGCCCACCGTCACCTTGCCAAAGCGCGCCTGATCGAGACCACCGGCGGATTTCAGCGAAACCTCACCCGTCGCCGCCAGTCCCGGCGCCGACAGATCCAGCCGTGTCACCTTGGGCGGTGTGCCCAGTTGCGCCTCGATCGCCAGCTTGCCCGCCCGCGCCGCCGGCTTGGCCCAGGCGAGGGCATCGACCCGCAGCCCCAATCCCTGCAAATCCGAGGTCAAGGTCAGCGTCCCCGCCCCTTCGCGCCGCAGGTCCAGCACGATCTTGCCCTTGCCCCTGCCCGAAACCATCCCGCGCGGCAGGCCAATGTTAAAAACCTCCAGCGCCTCGGGGGTCAGTTCGACCGTCCCCTCAACCCGGGCACGGCCCTTGGCCTCGGGGCCAAAGCCTTGCCGAAACGCCACGTCGAACCGCGCCGCCCCCACCTGCCCCGGCCCGGAAATCACCAGCCCCGCGGGGTCGGCGGTCAATTGCAGCGCCGGCGCCGTCACCGTCTTGCCCCGGATCAACTGATCCGAGGTGACATCGCGCAGCACCCCCGCAACCTGATAATCCACATCCTGCAACTGCACCCGCCGTTGCAGGGGCAGCGAGAGCCGGGTCGAAACTTCGGCCAGCCCCTCGCCCAGATCCGCAGACCGCCCGGCCTTGGTCATGAAGCCAAAGGGCGGCAGATCGAGCAGCGACAGCGCCGCCGTGATGGTCGAGCGGGTTTTCAGCGAGATCTCGGCCCGCGCCGGCTTTTGCGTCACATCCGGCACGGTAAAGACCGAGCCGGCCACGTCGATCCGCCCGCCAAGTGGCGCCTCGACCTCGCCCTCATCCAGAACGATCATATAGCGACGCCCCTCGATCGAGGACCGCCCCCGCCCCTGCCGCACCGGCGGCAGGGTGCGCAGGAACCGCACTTCGGCGCCGTCAAATTCATAGCCCAGGGCCAGCCGCGGTTCGGCCCCCGGGGTGATGCGCAGCGCGGCGCGGACATTGGTCAAGAGGCCGTTGGCGACGTTCTGCCCCACCCAGGCCCGGGTATTGGGCACCAATGTCTTGGGCCAGAGCTGCAAGAGCCGGTCATGGGCGATGGCATCGAGCCCCAGATCCAGCGCCGCCGACGAGCGCTGCGGCGTGATCGCCGCCTGACCGGACAGGCTAAGGCGGCGGTCACGCTCTTAGACCAGCGTGATCTGCCCGATCTCGACGCGAAAGGGCGCCAGCGTCAGCCGCAGATCCATCGCCCCGTCCTTGAACAGCAGCGGGCGTTCGAACAGGCCCTCGGGGTCGATCTGCGCCTCGGCGATACTGACCTGCCCCAGAAAACCGGCAGGCGGCTGAACCCCCAGCGGCCCGGTCAGAATCTGCCCCGCCCGGTCCAGCGGATAGGCATGCCCG
>CALLZQ010000681.1 GCA_937858255.1 uncultured Tabrizicola sp. | reverse complement strand
CGGGCGATGTGATGCGCCACGCCAATATGGCCGGATCTTCGCGTCATGGCGGGGTGATCATGGCCATGGGCGACGACCACACCGGCGAAAGCTCGACCGTCTGCCATCAATCCGACTGGGCGATGGTCGATGCCTATATGCCGGTTCTCTCGCCGGCGGGTGTGCAGGAAATTCTGGACTACGGCCTCTATGGCTTTGCCCTGTCACGGTTTTCCGGCCTCTGGGTCGGGCTGAAAACCATGAAGGACACGGTCGAGGTGACATCTGTGGTCGATGGGCGGCCGGACCGGATGCAATTCGTTACCCCGGATTTTCCGCTGCCCGAGGGCGGGCTGAACATTCGCCTCAATGATCATTGGGTCGCGCAAGAGGCGCGGATGATCGACCACAAACGCTTTGCCGCCGAGGCGTTTTCCCATGCCAACCGCATGGATCGCCGGGTCTGGGGGCGCGCGGGGGCGCGCATCGGCTTTGTCGCGGCGGGCAAGAACTGGCTCGATCTGGAACATGCGCTGCGCCTTTTGCATATCGACGCCAATGAGGCCGAGCGGCTGGGCCTGACCACCTACAAGATCGGCCAGACCTTCCCCATGGATATGAAGGGCTTTCACGACTGGGCCGAGGGGCTCGATCTGATCGTGGTGGTCGAGGAAAAGCGCAAGCTGATCGAGGTGCAGATCAAGGAGGCGATCTTTGACGACCGCCAAGGCCGGCGGGTCTATGGCTGGTACAAGGGTGGCGCCGGCAGCCTGCACCGCGATGAGTTGTTCCCGACGCGCGGGGCGCTGGATCCGGTGCTGGTGGCCGAACGCATCGGTGCCATCCTGATCGAAGAGGGCCGATCCACCGATGGCCTTCGCGCGGGCCTTGCCCGGCTGGCCGAGATGCGGGCGGGCGAAAACGCGCCGGATCTGGCGGCGCGCACCCCCTATTTCTGTTCGGGCTGCCCGCATAACTCCTCGACCAAAGTGCCCGAGGGCAGCCGGGCCTATGCGGGTATCGGCTGTCATATCATGGCGATGTGGATGGACCGCGAGACCTCTGGCTATACCCATATGGGAGGCGAGGGCGCGAACTGGGTTGGCGAGGCGCCGTTTTCCACCCGGCGCCATGTGTTCCAGAACCTTGGAGACGGTACCTATAACCACTCGGGCATTCAGGCGATCCGGGCCGCGCTGGCCTCGGATGCCAATATCACTTACAAGATCCTCTTCAACGATGCGGTTGCCATGACCGGCGGGCAGCGCAATGGGGGGGGCCTGACCGCCGCCCGCATCGCCGCCGAGGTCAAGGCGATGGGGGTCGAGCGGATCTTTGTCGTGCATGACCCGAAAGAGGGCGTCGATCTGGCCCGTTTCCCTGCCGGTCTGTCGATCCATACCCGGGACGAACTGCCCGAGGTGCAACGCCGCTGCACTGAAATTCCCGGCGTTTCGGTCATCCTCTATATCCAGACCTGCGCCGCCGAGAACCGCCGCCGCCGCAAGCGCGGCACATTCCCCGACCCCGATCAG
>CALLZQ010000680.1 GCA_937858255.1 uncultured Tabrizicola sp. | reverse complement strand
CTGACCCAGACCCGCCATCAGGGCCGGCTTGTCATCCGCATGCAGGTGGGTCAGTTTGACTGCACCCGCGCCGATGTGATGATGGCGCCCGCGGTGATTGCCGAATTGATGGAGTGATTGATGCTGCGGGCCTTTCTCTTTGCTCTGTTCCTGCCGCTGGCCGCCATAGCGCAGGGCCTGCCCGAGCCGATGTCGGACCGGATCAACGATTTCGCCGATCTCATGCCGCCCGAGGCCGAGGCGCGCGTGGCCGAGATGTTGCAGCGGGGACGCGAAGAAACCGGCGTCCATGTGGTTGTGGTGACGATGGAGCGGATGGCCCAGAATGGCGGCGTGGGCGAGCCGATCACCGATTACGCCAAGCGGCTGTTCAACGCCTGGGGCATCGGCGACAAGGACCGCGACGATGGCATCCTGATCCTTGTGGCGCGCACCGATCGAGAGATGCGCATCGCCCTTGGCGCCGGCTATCCGGTGATCTGGGACAATGCCGCGCAGCGGGTGATCGACCGCTACATGCTGCCGGACTTCAAAGAGGATCGCTATGCCGAGGGGATCGAAGCAGGCGTTGCCGCCACCTTTGAGCTGATCGCCCGCCCCTATACCGCCGGGGCAGCCGCGCCCGAGGAAGAGCCGTGGACGCCCGAAGATGCCCTGTCCTTTGCCATCTTCGGGGTGTTTGGCCTGATGGCCGCGGCGTCCTTTCTGCGCGGGCGGCTTGGCGATCTGCTGACCCGCCTGCGCGCCTGCCCCAATTGCGGCCACCGCAGCCAGCGCCGCTGGCGCGAGGTGATCAACCCCGCCAGCCGCGCGGCGGCAGGTGAGGGCGTGACCCATTACCATTGCGACCACTGCGGCATTGACCGGAGCGAGCGCTATGTCATCCCCCGTCGGTCCAGCAGCGGCAGCAGCGGCTCATCGGGTTTTGGCGGCGGATCATCCTCGGGCGGGGGCGCCAGCGGGCGCTGGTAGCGGACCTCAGGCCCGCTCGGCCAGTTCCAGCCATTCCTCTTCCGCGCGGGCAAGCGCCGCCTGCCGCTCGGTCAGCGCCTCGGTCGCCTTGGCGAATTTCGCCGGCTCGCGGGTAAAGAGGTCGGGCGCCGACAGGAATTCGGTCAGCTTGGCCATTTCCGCCTCCAGCCGCTCCATAATTGCGGGCAAATCGTCAAACCGCTTGCGCTCGGTAAAAGACAGACCTTTGCGCGCGGGTGCCGGCGTGGGTTCGACGGGGGCCGCAGGGGCGGGGTTGGCCGCACGCACCCGCGCCTTTTCCGTTGCGGCCTGATCGGGCCGCTGCGCCGCATAATCCGACCAGCCGCCCGGATAGACGACCGCCTTGCCGCCCCCCTCCAGTGCCACAGTCGCCGTCGCCAGCCGGTCGATAAAATCGCGGTCATGGCTGACCAGCAGGACGGTGCCATCGAATTCGCTGAGGATATCCTGCAAAAGATCCAGCGTTTCGACATCCAGATCGTTGGTCGGTTCGTCCAGCACCAACAGGTTCGCGGGCTTGGCCATCAGCTTGGCCAGCAACAGCCGCGCCTTTTCCCCACCCGAGAGCGATTTGACAGGCGCCCGCGCCTGCCGCTCGTCAAAGAGGAAATCCTTGAGATAGGCGACCACATGGCGCGGCGCCCCGCGCACCATCACCTGATCCGATGTGCCCGAGACCCGCATCAGCGGATCGCCGGTCAGGTTCTCCCACAGGCTCGCCTCGGGGTCGAGCTGCGCGCGGGTCTGGTCGAAAACGGCAATTTCCAGATTGGTGCCCTGCGTCACCGTGCCCTCATCTGGGGCAACTTCACCCAACAGCATCTTCAAGAGCGTGGTCTTGCCCGCGCCATTCGGCCCGACAAAGGCAATCCGGTCGCCGCGCAAGACCCGCAGCGAGACATTCTTCACGATGGTCTTGTCGCCAAAGGATTTCGACAGGCCCACCGCCTCGATCACCCGCTTGCCACTGACGGTGCCGCCCTGCTCCAGTTCCAGCGCCGCCGTCCCCTGCCGGCGGATCTGCGCCGCCCGCTCGGCCCGCAGCCCCTGCAAGGCCCGCACGCGGCCCATATTGCGCTTGCGCCGGGCAGAGATCCCTTCAACCGCCCATTTCGCCTCGGCCTTGATCTTGCGGTCCAGCTTGTGACGCGCCTCATCCTCTTCGGCCCAGACCTGCTCGCGCCAGTCCTCAAAGCCCTCAAACCCGGCCTCGCGCCGCCGCACCTCGCCCCGGTCAATCCACAGCGTCGCCCGCGTCAGCGCCCGCAGAAAGGCGCGGTCATGGCTGATCAGGACAAAGGCCGCGCGGGTCTCGGACAACTCCCGCTCCAGCCATTCGATTGCCTGAATGTCGAGGTGGTTGGTCGGCTCGTCCAAGAGCATCAGTTCCGGCGCCTCGGCCAAGAGTTTGGCCAGCGCCGCCCGCCGCCGTTCCCCGCCCGAGGCGGTGGCCACCGGCGTCGCCGGGGCAAACTTCAGACCCCCGGCCCCCACGGCCACCCGGTAGGCCCCGCC
>CALLZQ010000679.1 GCA_937858255.1 uncultured Tabrizicola sp. | reverse complement strand
GCCGGTCCGCGCGGCAATCGCCTGCACGGGAGGGGCGTCAAAACAGCGCCCGCCGCCCAGCGGCGTCCAGCTTTGCGTCACGATTCCCAGCCGGTCATGCAAGGCCCGCAACTCGGCCTGCTGCAACTGGGGATGCAGCTCTATCTGATTGACGACCGGTGTTACGCCAGTTTCCCCGATGATGCGCTCCAGATGGTCGGGCAGAAAGTTCGACACCCCGATCGAGCGCAGGCGCCCTTCGTCCCGCAAACGGACCAGCGCCCGCCAGCTTTCCAGATACAGGTCTCGGGCGGGGCAGGGCCAGTGGATCAGCCCGAGATCGGGGCAGATGCCCAGACGCGCCAGACTTGCCTCAAAGGCGCGCAATGTGGCGTCAAACCCTTGGGCGTCATTCCAGATCTTTGTGGTCACGAACAGCCGGTCCCGCGTGACTTCGGCGGCGCGAATACCTTCGCCCAACCCCTCTTCATTGCCATAGATCGCAGCGCCGTCGAACAGCCGGTAGCCGCGCGCGATGGCGCTGGTGACACAGGCGGCGGTCGTATCCTTGGGCACTTGCCAGAGGCCCAGCCCAAGCCGCGCCATCCGGTTGCCGTCATTAAGCCTGAGCGGGGTCATCTGGGGCCTGTTCATCGCATCGCGCAAAGAACGACCATGCGCGGCGCAATTATGCAAGCAGAAAGGATGGGTTGGGCCGACGGCCTTAGGCCGGGTCCATTCGCGCGCCCAGCATTTCGGCAAGCGCGGCCAGCGCAGGCTCTGCATCCTCGCACTCTGGGCCGATCCGCACCGCGATCACGCTGGCCCAGCCCAGACGCGCCACCGCGGCCGGACGGATCGTGATCCTTAGGCCCATGGCGTCACGGCTTACCCGCTCGACCGCATCTTCGGCACCGAAGTTTTCGTCATTGGCCTCAAACCAGACCGGCCCGCCGTCGAGCGACTGGCGAAAGAGGACATAGGGCTCATCCTCCTCCTCGCCCTCGGCAAAGCCGATGAAGCGGGCATTTTCCTCTTCATCCTCGATCAGGCTCGCATAAGCGGCCTTGACAGTGATATCGGCCATCTTACGCCCCCCTTGACAGGCTCAGGTCCATTTTGCCACGGGCGGCAGGCTCATCAGCACGGCATTGGCATCATGCCCGGTTTCCAGCCCGAATTTGGTGCCCCGGTCATAGACGAGGTTATATTCGGCATAAAGCCCGCGGTGAACCAATTGCGCCTCACGATCCGCCTCGGTCCAGGGGGTCGGCAGCCGCTTTTCGGTCAGCGGCACGAAGGCCGGCAGGAACGCCTCGCCGACGGCGCGGGTGAAGGCGAAATCGGCCTCCCAGTCGCCGGTATCGAGATCGTCGTAAAAGATGCCGCCAACCCCGCGCGCCCGGCCCCGGTGCGGAACAAAGAAATACTCATCCGCCCAAGACTTGAAGCGGGGGTAATAGCTGGCGTCATGCGCATCGCAGGCCCCCTGCATCCGGGCATGAAAATGCGCGGTATCCTCGGCATATTCGAGGGCGGGGTTCAAATCCGCCCCGCCGCCGAACCAAGCGGCCCCCGGTGTCCAGAACATCCGCGTATTCATGTGTACGGCAGGGCAATGCGGGTTCTGCATATGGGCGACAAGGCTGATGCCACTGGCCCAAAACCGCGGGTCCTCGGCAATGCCGGGGACACCCCGCGCCGCCATTGCCTTTTGTGCGCGCTCGCCCAGTGTGCCATGCACCTCGGACCAGTTCACGCCGACCTTCTCAAACACACGGCCGCCGCGCATCACACTCATCAACCCGCCGCCGCCATCGGCGCGGGTGGTCGGTGTCACCTCAAACCGACCGGGCGGGGCATCGGTCTGATGTCCATCCTCCAGCGCCTCAAAGGCGGTGACGATCCGGTCGCGCAGGCTGCGGAACCAGGTGGCGGCGCGCGCCTTGCGGTCAGCGATTTGCTCGGGCGTGGCTGTGGTCATCGGGTTGTCCTCTGGTCTGGCTCCAGCGGCAGGACTAACATCGCCGCCCGGAATGGCCAACATGGCAATTTGCGCCGCAATCATGCTAGGCTTGCTGCTAAGATGGAGGTTTTCACCATGCGCGTACCCAGCCTGTGTTACCTCATGCCGCTTGTGCTGCTGGCTGCCTGCGGCACACCGCAAGAGCGTTGCATCGCGCGTGAAACGCGGGATCTGCGAATCCTCGACCGTTTGATTGCCGAGACCGAGGCCGATCTGAAACGCGGCTATGCGCTGGAAGAGGTGACGGTCTGGACCCCGCGCTGGCAGATTTGCGAGGGGCAGGCGGCCCCGCCCCCGGGTGCAGAACCGTCCTTGCCTGACATGTGTCTGGAGGATGTGGCCCAGACCGTGACCCGCCCCAAGGCAATCAATCTGGCCCAGACACGGCAGACCCTGGCCGAGTTGCGCAAAAAGCGCGATGCGCAGGCAGTTGAGGTCGCGCCGGCCGTTGCAGCCTGCCGCGCCACCCACCCGGAATAGCTAGAACGCGGACATATCCACGCGGTCCAACAGGCTGCGCCCGCCATCCACCGTCAGCACCTGCCCGGTCAGAAAGCCAGAGGCATCCGAGGCGAGGTATTGCATCGTCTCGGCCAGCTCGTCGGGGGCGGCGATACGGCCAAGGGGGGTGCCGGCACGGATCGTGTCGCGCCCCTCGGGGGCCTCTTTCAGCGCGGCCTGCAAGCTCGCGCTCATGACGGAACCAAAGGAAATCGCATTCACCCGGATTCCCTTGGGCGCCAGGGCAACGGCCATCGAACGGGTCATCTGCTCAACTGCCGCCGAGGCCATGGAATAGGCCAGCAGATCGGGCTGGGTGCGGTTGGCTGCGATGGACGAGACATTGATGATGGTGCCGATCGGCCCCTCGGTCCCGGCCTTTTCCGCCTGCAAGATCATCCGGCGGGCGGTGAGCTGCGACAGGCGCAGACTGGTCAGCACATTTTCGCGCCACAGGTTTTCCACGCCATCCTCATCGGGGTTGAGCGGGTCCGACTGTGACCAGCGGCGGCTGGCGTTCACCAGAATATCGACCCGGTCAAAGGCGTCGATCGTCGCCGACAGCAGATTGGCGAGGGTCAGCTTTTCGCGCAGATCGCCGGCGAACATCCGCACCGCGCCCTCGGCCCGCGCCTCTTCGCCGACTTGCTGGTCCAGCGCCGTCTCATCAATATCGGCGAACATCACATTGCAGCCCTTGGCCTGAAAATGCCGGGCCACGGCCAGCCCGAGGCCCTTGGCGGCGCCGGTGACGATGGCGGTCTTGCCGGAGATCGAAAACGACATGTGGGGGTCCTCTGGTCAGCGCGACTTGATCGGGTGGCTGGCGCGGGTCAGCCGGAAAGCGGACGTGCCGCCAATCTCTTCGGTCTGGCGGAACAGGGCGGTCAGCGCCGGAGCATAGGCCAAATGCCGGTCGGCAACCAGCCAGAGAGTCCCGTCGGGCACCAGCATCCCGGCGGCGGCCCGCAGAAAGGCCAGCCCCAGCGCCGGATCGGCATCGCGCCCGGCATGGAAGGGCGGGTTCATCACCACCGCATGTGCGGGGCGGGCCGGGCGAAAGCTGCGCGCATCGGCCCAGTGGAACCGCAGGCGCGGATCGGCGGGCAAATTCAGGCGGGCGCAGTCCAGCGCCTCGGCCGCGGCCTCGACCAGATCAAGTTCGGCCAGGCCCTCGCGGTTCAGGATCGTCCGCGCCAGATAGCCCCAGCCCGCGCCAAGGTCGATCACCCGCGCGCCCAGCTTGTCCGGCAGCGCCTGCGCCAGCAACACAGATGCGGGGTCTGGCGCATCGGCGGAAAAGACGCCGGGCAGGGTCTGAAACCCGCCCTCAATCGTCTTGGGCTGAGCGGCCCAGCCTGCGGGCGCCGGACCGGCGATCAGGGTGAAGAGCTTGCCATGCGCCTTGGACAATGGCCCCGCCATCACCAGACCCAGGGCACGGCACTCTTTCAGCAGGCTGTCGATCCCATCGGTTTTCTGCCCGTCAACCGCGACAGGCCCCCCGGGCGCAACCTCGGACATGGCCCGGGCGATCAGGGCGCGGGCGGCCTCGCGTGCGCGTGGCAGGCAGACGATGCCGGCCACGGGCGCGGCCTCACCGGCGGGCAGACCCAGTGCCAGCCCCCGCGCGGCAAACCAGTCGGCATCCGGGCGAAATCCGGTCACGACGCGCAAACGGTCCGCGGGCAGGGGGGCGAAATCATCGCCCTCACGCGGGCGATAGAGGGCAATGGTACCCTGAGGCGGCGGCGCGAAGACCCCGGTGGTAAGGGCCATGT
>CALLZQ010000678.1 GCA_937858255.1 uncultured Tabrizicola sp. | reverse complement strand
TCTGCACCACGCGCCCGGCGGTGTTCCCTATGCCGATCTGGCTGAGACCTCGACCCGGATCGTCGCGGCGGCCGAGACCAGCGGCATCGGCCTGACGCTGTTGCCCGTGCACTACCAGTTCGGGGGGCTGGACCAGCGCCCCCTTGGACCGGGCCAGATCCGCTTCGGCAATGATCTGGAGCGTTTCGCGCGGCTGTATCAGGGGGCCGGGCGGGCCGTGGGGCGCTTGCTCCCGGATGCTCGGTTGGGTTTAGCGCCGCATTCGCTGTCCGCGCTGAAGACCTGGCCCCCTTGCGCGACATGGCGGCGGGCGCGCCGTTCCACATGCATCTGGCCGAACAGATCGCTGAGGTGGACGAGGTGCGCGCGGCCACCGGGCAGCGCCCGGTCAATTGGGCGCTGGAACATCTGAACCCGGGGCCGGATTGCTGTTTCATCCATTGCACGCAGATGACGCCCGAGGAGACCGAGGGCTTGGCGCGGTCGGGTGCGGTGGCGGGGCTGTGCCCGATCACCGAGTCCTCTCTGGGCGACGGAATTTTCGACGGCCTGCGCTGGTTTGGCGCCGGTGGGGCGATGGCCATCGGGTCGGACAGCAATATCCGCATCGCCTTGGCCGAGGAATTGCGGACCCTCGATTATTCGCAGCGCCTGCGCGACCATTCGCGGGCGGCTTTGGCTACGGCCGAGCTTTCCACCGGGCGGCGGCTGTTTCAGGCGGCCTGTGCCGGGGGCGCGCAGGCGGCGGGGCGGCAGTCGGGGAGGATTGAAGTGGGCGCTTGGGCCGATCTGATGGCGCTGGATGCGGGCCATGTGGACCTTGCCGGGCGGTCGGGCGATACGCTCTTGGATGCGTGGATTTTCGCAGGCGATGACCGGATGGTGACGGATGTCTGGTCGGCGGGGCGGCATCTGGTGCAGGGCGGGCGCCATATCCGGCGCGAGGCCATCGTCTCGGCCTATCGCAAGGCCACCGCCAGCCTGATGGAGGCGCTGTGAGCGCGGGGCCAAAGACATGGCAGGCGGTGCAGGCCGAGGTGTTGCGCCGCATCCGTTCCGGCGCATGGAAACCGGGCGAGCCGATCCCGCATGAGGCCGACTTGGCCGAGGAACTGGGCTGTGCCCGCACCACGGTGAACCGCGCCCTGCGCGAGGTGGCCGAGAGCGGGTTGATCGAGCGTCGCCGCCGGGCGGGCAGCCGGGTGGCGGCGCGCCCGGTGCGCAAGGCCACGCTGGAGATTCCGGTGATCCGCGATGAGGTCGAGGCCGTGGGGCAGACCTATCGCTTTGATCTTTTGTCGAGCGAAGAGGCGCTGCCCCCCAAGGCCATTGCGGCAAAAATGGCCGTGGCCGAGGATCAGCGCCTGTTGCACATCACCGGCCTGCACATGGCCGGGGACCGCCCCTATGCCCATGAGGACCGCTGGATCGACCTGCGGGCCGTACCGGCAGCCGCCTTTGTCGATTTCACCCGCATCAGCCCGAATGAATGGCTGGTCCTGTCGATCCCTTTCGAGGGCGGTGACATCGCGCTTTCGGCAGCTTCTGCGGGGGCGCTGGCCAGCGCATTGCATTGCCCAAAAGACGCAGCACTTTTCGTTGTCGAGCGGGTCACATGGCGTGGTGCCGAACGGCTGACCACCGTTCGGCTGACGTTTGCGCCGGGGTACAGCCTGCATACCCTGCTTTGACTTAGACCATCATTTCCTTGGTCGCGGTCAGTTTCAGCTCCGGGTAGTCGCGGATGACGCGGTCGATGTCCCATTGCAGGCGGGTCAGGAAGACTGTGTCGCCGTCATTGTCCAGCGCGATATGCTGTTTGTTGACGTTGATCAGCTTGTCCATTTCCGCCTTTGGCCCCTGAACCCAGCGGGCCGAGGTGAATTGCGAGGGCTCGAACCGGACGGGCAGGCCGTATTCCTGTTCGATCCGGCTGGCCAGAACCTCGAATTGCAACTGACCCACGACGCCCACGATAAAGCCCGAGCCGATCATCGGCTTGAACCCCTTGGCCGCGCCCTCTTCGGCGAATTGCATCAGCGCCTTTTCCAGATGCTTGGCCTTCATCGGGTCGCCCGCGCGGACGCCTTGCAAGAGTTCCGGCGCGAAAGAGGGGATGCCGGTGAAACGCAGTGCCTCGCCCTCGGTCAGCGCATCACCGATGCGAAGCTGGCCGTGGTTCGGGATACCGATGATGTCGCCGGCCCAGGCCTCTTCGGCCAGTTCGCGGTCGGCGGCAAGAAAGAGGACGGGGTTCGATACGGCCATCGGTTTCTTTGACCGGACGTGCAAAAGTTTCATCCCGCGCTCAAAATGGCCTGAGGCCAGGCGGACAAAGGCTACGCGGTCGCGGTGCTTGGGATCCATGTTCGCCTGGACTTTGAAGACAAAGCCCGTAACCTTTGATTCCTCAGGCGAAATCTCGCGCTCACTGGCCTTTTGCGGCTGCGGTTCGGGGCCAAATTCGCCCATGCCATCCATCAGTTCCTTGACGCCGAACGAGTTGATGGCCGAGCCGAACCAGATCGGCGTCATGGCACCATGCAGAAAGGCCTGACGGTCAAAGGCGGGCAGCAATTCGCGCGCCATTTCAATCTCTTCGCGGAACTTCTGCAACAGATCGGCGGGCACGTGGTCGGCCCGGTTCGGGGCCTCAAGGCCCGAGATCTTGATCGATTCCGCCACCTTGTTGCGGTCGGCGCGGTCCATGATTTCCAGCCGGTCATGGAGCAGGTCATAGGCGCCGATAAATTCGCGCCCCATGCCGATGGGCCAGCTTGCCGGCGTCACGTCAATGGCGAGGTTTTCCTGAATCTCGTCAATGATTTCAAAGGTGTCGCGGCTTTCCCGGTCCATCTTGTTACAAAAGGTCAGGATCGGCAGGTCGCGCAGGCGGCAGACCTCAAACAGCTTGCGGGTCTGGCTTTCGACGCCCTTGGCGCCGTCAATCACCATGATGGCGGCGTCAACGGCGGGTCTGGGTCGATTGGCTTTCCCCCTGA
>CALLZQ010000677.1 GCA_937858255.1 uncultured Tabrizicola sp. | reverse complement strand
GTGGCCTGGTCCTTGATTTCGTCCGCCATCTTCTGCGCGGTGAGCAGCGTGTTGTTGGGCACCGCCAGCTGCAGGCGGCTCAGCAGCGCCTCGGTCGCGGCCTCAGTCCGGCAGGCAAAGGTGAAGAGCGAGAGCGAGGGGGGCGTGACAATCTCCACCCCCGGAATCGCGGCAATCGCCGTGGCGGCCTCATTCGCCCAAGCGACATGGTTGCGGATGCGGGTCCGCAACCCCTCCAGCCCATAGGCGCGCAAGGTGAACCACAGCTTCAGCGCGCGAAAACGGCGACCCAGCGGTACGGTCCATTCGTTAAAATTGACGATATCCTCTTTGCCCGCCGTTTCCAGATAGCTGGGGCGCAGGCCCAGCGTGCGCACCTGCGGCGTCGGATCGGCGAGGAATTGCACTGCGCAGTCGAACTGCGCGCCCAGCCATTTATGCGGGTTGAAGACGATACTGTCGGCCTCGGCCACGCCCTCCCACAACGCGCGGAACTCGGGGCAGATCATCGCGCTGCCGGCCCAGGCGGCATCGACATGCACCGGCAGGCCGGCGGCATGGGCCACCTGAATGCAATCGGCGATGCGGTCAAAGGCGCCGACACTGGTGCCACCGGCGCATAGCACGACACCAATCGGCAGATGCCCCGCCGCCCGGTCGGCGGCAATCGCGCCGGCAAGGGCGCCGGGTCGCATCGACAGGCTGCTGTCGGTCGGCACCTTGACCAGATTGTCCTGCCCGATCCCGGCCACCCGCGCCGCCTTGTCGACCGAGGAATGGGTCTCGGCACTGGCATAAAGCCGCAGACGCGGCGCGCCCGACAGCCCCTCGGTCAGCCCGCGCCAGTTCAGCGCCGCCTCGCGCATGGTCAGCACAGCCGAGAGCGTCGCGGTGGTTGCGCTGTCATGGATGGTGCCGCGCATGGTGGCGGGCAGGCCGAGTGCCTGCGCCAGCCAGCCGATCATCACCTGCTCCAGTTCGGTCAGCGCGGGTGAGGTCTGCCAGATCATCCCCTGTGCCGCGATGGCATTGGCCAGTTGCTCGGCCAGCATGCTGGCGGGGGCGGCATTGGCCGGAAAATAGGCAAAGAACCGGGGGGGCTGCCAAGGGGGGATACCGGGCAGCAGCGCCTCGAAATCGGCAAAGATCGCCTCTATCGCCTCGGCCGCCTCGGGCGGATGGGCGGGGATCTGCGCCGCAATGCGCCCCGGGATCAAGGGCGCCCGCACCGGCCGCTCACGCAGGCCCGCGTGATAGCCATGCGCCCAGTCAGCGGCCCGTTTCGACCAGTCGCGCAGGCTGTCGTGATCCATGCTCTTCCCCCCGGCGGCAGAAATTCCGATGTCTTTGGGCTAGCAGGCCCTTTGACACAGGGCAACCGCGACAAAACCCCTTGGCGAACGCCCGAGGCGGCAGTATGAAAGGCGCCATGACAAGGATGCGTATCATCGGCATGTGCTGCATTACCCGCTGACCAAGGGTCGCGCGGGCGCTTGTCAACATTTCCAGACCAAAGGGAAGTTGCCAGACCCGCGCGGGGATGAGGCTTGCCGGCGCGCGTCGCCGAGGGACCGGAAACATGACCACGACATTGCGCCTGACCAATTCCAAGACCCGCATGAAAGAGGATTTCGTGCCGCTCGATCCGTCGAATGTGCGGATGTATGTCTGCGGCCCGACGGTCTATGACCGGGCGCATCTGGGCAATGCGCGGCCCATGCTGGTGTTTGACGTGCTGTACCGGCTGCTGCGGCACCTCTATGGCGCGGAGCACGTGACCTATGTCCGCAACTTCACTGACGTGGATGACAAGATCAACGCCGAGGCGCAGCGGCGCAAGGCGGCGGGTCGGCCCGAGACGCTGGAGGAACTGATCCGCGAGCGGACCGAAGAGACGATCGCCTGGTATCACGCCGATATGGATGCCCTCGGCGCCCTGCGCCCCGATCATGAACCGCGGGCGACCGAATATATCGGCGCGATGATCACGATGATCGAGGGGCTGATTGCCAAGGGCCATGCCTATGCGGTCGAGGGCCATGTGCTGTTCCGCGTGCGGTCCTATGCGGCCTACGGCGCGCTGTCGGGCCGGTCGGTCGATGACATGATCGCCGGGGCGCGGGTCGAGGTCGCGCCCTTCAAGGAAGATCCGATGGACTTCGTGCTATGGAAGCCCTCGGATGCCGGGCTGCCGGGCTGGGACAGCCCCTGGGGCCGGGGCCGCCCCGGCTGGCATATCGAATGCTCGGCCGTGGCCTATGAACTGCTGGGTGCGAGCGTCGACATTCACGGCGGCGGGTTGGACCTGCAATTCCCCCATCATGAGAATGAGATCGCCCAAAGCGCCTGCGCCCATGAACATGGCGCTTTCGCGCGTTACTGGATGCACAATGAGATGTTGCAGGTCGAAGGCAAGAAGATGTCCAAGAGCTTGGGCAATTTCTTCACCGTGCGCGATTTGCTGGAACAGGGTGTTCCGGGTGAGGTGATCCGGTTCGTGATGCTGAGTACGCATTACCGCAAGCCGATGGATTGGCGACGAAAAGCAGCTAGCGATGCACGCAAAGAGCTGAGGAATTGGTGGACTGCGACCGAGGAGGTCAAACAAAAGGCAATTCCCGACGATGGAGTCATTGAGGCGTTGAAGGACGATCTAAATACTTCTGACGCTGTGACCCGACTGCGCAGGCTCTATAAAGACAAAGAATTCGCAAAGCTCAAGGCATCGGCCAATCTGCTTGGATTGTTGCTGCCCGAGACTGATAGTTGGTATCGTCCTGTCCTTGATGAAGCTGCCTTCAATCTTGTAGAGGATGTCTTTGCACACCGGCTGAAGGCGCGCGCCGAGGGTGATTACACGGCTTCGGACTTCTTCCGCGCGGCCCTTGAGGCTTCCGGCATAACGGTAGCGGATGGAAAGAACCCTTCTTGGAAGGTGAGCTATTCCGGGCAGGAGCGGGGATGGAGAAAATTATTAGAGTTGAGTGATGGGCAAACAGGAGGTCAATTAAATTTCGATGGACTCAGCCAGTTGGCTTTGAGAAGAGGCATCCGCTTGGCGTACGAAGTGGATGCTAACAATTATCTCAACGATGGATATGTCGTTCTGATTAAGGAAGTACCTGACGCAGTTGATTCTGCGTTGCTTCGTGATCTCGTTCGCACCGCTGGATATCCCCATGAAGCGTGAACGCCTTTCGCTTTTCGACACCACCTTGCGCGACGGGCAGCAGACCCAGGGCGTGCAGTTCTCGGTCGCCGAAAAGGTGCAGATCGCCCGGGCGCTGGATGCGCTCGGGGTGGATTATATCGAGGGCGGCTGGCCGGGGGCGAACCCGACCGACAGCGATTTTTTCGGGGCGCGGCCCCAGACCCGGGCCACCTTTACCGCCTTTGGCATGACCAAGCGGATCGGGCGCTCGGCGGCCAATGATGATGTGCTGGCGGCGGTGCTGGATGCGGGAACGCCGGCGGTCTGCCTTGTCGGCAAGACGCACGATTTCCATGTGACCACCGCGCTTGGCTGCACCCTGGCCGAAAACCGCACGGCCATTGCCGAGAGCATCGCCCATGTCACCGCCAAGGGGCGCGAGGCGCTGTTTGATGCCGAGCATTTCTTTGACGGCTACCGGGCCAATCCCGCCTATGCGCTGGACTGTCTGCGCGCGGCGCTGGAGGCGGGGGCGCGCTGGATCGTGCTCTGCGACACAAACGGCGGTGCTTTGGCCCCCGGGGGGGGGGGTGTGGGGGCGCTGGCGGCCATCGATGCCGGGGCGCGGCAGGTGCAGGGCACGCTGAACGGTCTGGGCGAGCGGTGCGGCAATGCCAATCTGACCACGCTGATCCCGACGCTGCTGCTGAAGGCCCCCTATGCCGAACGGTTCGACACCGGCATCGCACCCGATGCGCTTGGCGGTCTGGTAAAGCTCAGCCGGATGCTGGATGACATCCTGAACCGGGTGCCCTTGCGCTCGGCCCCCTATGTCGGGGCCTCGGCCTTTGCGCATAAGGCGGGGCTGCATGCCAGTGCGATCCAGAAAGACCCCACGACCTATGAGCATATCCCGCCCGAGGTGGTGGGCAATGCCCGGGTGATCCCGATGTCGAACCAGGCGGGGCTGTCGAACCTGCGGGCGCGGCTGGCGCAGGCGGGGCTGGAGGTCGATCCGAAGGATTCGCGCCTGCCCGGCATTCTGGATGAGATCAAGCGGCGCGAAGATCAGGGCTATGCCTATGACGGCGCGCAGGCGAGTTTTGAGTTGCTGGCGCGGCGCGAATTGGGCCTTGCGCCCTCGTTCTTCGAGGTCAAGCGCTATCGGGTCACGGTCGAGCGGCGCAAGAACAAGTACGACCGGATGATCAGCCTGTCCGAGGCGGTGGTAGTGGTCAAGATCGGCGGGCAAAAGATGATGTCGGTCTCGGACAGCATGGACCATGAGGGCGGGGATCGCGGCCCGGTCAATGCGCTATATAAGGCGCTGGCCAAGGATCTGGGGCCCTATCAGGCGGCGATCGACGATATGAAGCTGGTCGATTTCAAGGTGCGGATCACCCAAGGCGGGACTGAGGCGGTGACGCGGGTCATCATCGACAGCGAGGACGGGCAGGGGCGCCGCTGGTCCACTGTCGGCGTCAGCGCCAATATTGTCGATGCCAGTTTCGAGGCGCTGCTCGACGCGATCCAGTGGAAGCTGATCCGCGATGTCGGTCAGCCCCTGGCGGTGGCCGGCGCATGAGCGAGGCGTTTTTTCACCTGCATCGCGACTTGCCGCGCGAGGCGCCGGGCGATGCCGAGAGCCTGCGGTGGGCGCTCGATCTGGCCGGGACCGGGGCGCGGGCGCGGATCCTTGATGCGGGCTGCGGACCGGGGGCGGATCTGGCGGTTCTGGCCGAATTGCGCCCGGGGGGGGAATTGTTGGGCCTCGACCTGCACGCGCCGTTCATCGCGCGGATCAGGGAGGCGCAGCCGCAGGTCAGGGCCGAGGTGGGGGATATGCTGGCCCCGCCCGGCGATTTTGACCTCATCTGGTCGGCGGGGGCTGCCTATGGGCCGGGTGTGGGCCGGGCCTTGGCGGCATGGCGCGGGCATCTGCGCCCGGGCGGGGCGGTGGCCTTTTCCGACTGCCTCTGGCGGGTGACGCGCCCCTCGGCGGCGGCCAAGGCGTTTTGGTCGCGCGACTATCCCGGCATGTGCGATCTGGCCGGGCATCTGGCGCGGATTGAGGCGGCAGGCTGGCGCGTCAAGGGCGCGCGGTGGCTGGGGGCGGCGGCCTGGGCGGCCTATTACGACCCGCTCTCGGCCCGCATTGCGGCGCTGCGTCCGGGGGCGGATGCCGATCTGACCGAGGTTCTGGACGCCACGCAGGCCGAGATCGACCTCTGGCGCGATCACGGCGGCGATTACGGCTATTACCTGACCGTGGCGGGGCCGGCATGAGCCTTGAGGCGTGCGCGCGGCTGGTCGAGCGCGGCGATCCCGACCGCTTTCAGGCGGTGATGGCGGCACCGGTAGCGGCGCGGGGCCGGCTGTTGCCGCTTTATGCCTTCAACCTAGAGGTCGCGCGGGCGCCTTGGGTGGCCAAGGAGCCGATGATTGCCGAGATGCGCCTGCAATGGTGGCGCGATATCCTGACCGAGGACACCCCCCGCGCGCATGAGGTGGCGGCGCCGCTGTTCGATCTGATCCGTGCGGCAGATATACCGGTCACCGTGCTGGACCGGATGGTCGAGGCGCGACGCTGGGACATCTACCGCGAGGCCTTTGCCGATGCCGAGGCCTTTGACGCCTATCTGGAGGAAACGGCGGGTGGGCCGATGGGGGGCTCGGGGCTGGCGCTTTGCGCCCGGGCGGGGGGGGGGGCGGCCCCTCGGGCCCATGGGTGGGGCCCCGGGCTGGCACAATTTCTGCTGGGGGGGGCCG
>CALLZQ010000676.1 GCA_937858255.1 uncultured Tabrizicola sp. | reverse complement strand
CGATGCTGGCGGCGGCGCGGGGGGGCTGGCGCCCGCCCTTGCCGAATTGCCGGTCACCGTGACGCTGTTTCTGGGCGCGATCCGCGATGAGGCGCGCCGGGCTGGCCTTGACCCGGACGATCCGGTGATCCGGGCCGAGTGCCTGCGCATCTTTGGGGCGGGCAGCCCTCTGGCCGAGGATGACGGGGTGAACACCTCCTTCCTTTCGGCACGGCTGACCGTGACCGGCCCGGCGCTGCAAAAGGTGATTGCCACGGTCGCGCCGCGTTTTGCGGCGGCGCTGGGGCAAAAGCTGGCGGCGCAGGCGGTGCCCCTGCTGGGCGCCCTGAGCGGCGGGGCGCTGAACGCGGCATTTCTGAGCTATTATCGCGAGGTGGCGCGGATCCGTTTTGCACTGCTGGCCCTCGCCGGGCGGCATGGGCCAGAGGTGATGGCGCGCTTTGCGGCCGCCGCCACGCCGGCGCGGCTGCGGCAGGCCTGACGGCCCCCAAAAGGGGCGCCGCCCTCGGGGGCATCGAACCCCCTTGGCCGGCCCTACCGGGGACATGGCGCGACCTTGCTCTCTGCGGGTTGGGGCGCTTGCAGCCATCCCCCTTTTGCGCCAGTTTGTCCGGCGGCAGGCAACGGAGGGCCCCGATGGGCAAGACGGTCAAGGACTACATCCGCACCATCGTCGACTTCCCGCATGAGGGGATCTTGTTCCGCGATGTGACCACGCTCTTTGCCGATCCGCGCGGGTTTCGCATGTGTGTCGATCAGCTTTTGGCGCCCTATGCCGGGATGCGGATTGACAAGGTGGTGGGGCTGGAGGCGCGCGGCTTTATCCTTGGCGGGGCGGTGGCGCATCAGCTCTCGACCGGGTTCGTGCCCATCCGCAAGAAGGGCAAGCTGCCGGGACAGACCATTTCCCAAGCCTATACGCTGGAATATGGCGAGGCGGTGATGGAGATCCATGACGATGCCATGCCGCCCGGCGGGACCGGGGTGCTGGTCGATGCTTTTCTGGCGGCCGGCCGCCCGGCCGAGGCCCGGCCCCGGCTGATCGAGCGGCTGGGCGCGCGGGTCATCGGCTGCGCCTTTGTCGTCGATCTGCCCGATCTAGGTGGGCGCAAGAAGCTGGAGGCGATGGGGATGGAGGTGCATGCCCTCTGCGCCTTTGACGGGCTTTAGGCTGTTGTTAACCTTACCGCCCTATACAGGTATCTGCCCGGGAAACGGGCCGCGCTGAAAGCGTGGGAAAATACCGACCGGCCAGAAGGGCCACGCGAAATATCCCGCCGCGAAACAGGCGGCGAAAAGGCCCCGCCCCGGACCGGCGGGGCCTTGGCTTTTGCAGTCTGGCAAGGGGCGGCGATTGACGCGCTGCAGCTTTCCGCCTAGTCATGGGCTACGGGGGTTCGCGGTCGCCTCGTGAGGCTTTGCCCAAAGTGTCGCATCCTCTGCCCTTTCACAGGATGCCCCCATGCCCGGCTTTCAACAGATCGAGCCTCAGCAGCTCGGCCGCCTGATCGGCCTGCCCGATGCCCCGATGATTCTGGACGTCCGCCTTGCGCCGGACATTGAGGACTGCGCACTGACGATTCCCACCGCGCGACGACAGGGCCATCTGGACCCCTTGCCGCCATTGGACCGCCCTGTCGTCGTGGTCTGCAAGGCGGGACGAAAACTGTCCGAAGGGGTCGCCGCGCTGATCCGCGCCGGCGGTGGTCAGGCAGAGGTACTCACAGGCGGCATGGAGGGCTGGATCGAGGCCGGTTTGCCGGTGACGGCGATTGCCGCCCTGCCTGCCGCACGGCTGTGGGTAACGCGGCAGCGCCCCAAGATCGACCGGATCGCCTGCCCTTGGCTGATCCGGCGCTTTGTCGATCCGGGGGCGCGGTTCCTCTATGTCGCGGCGCGCGAGGTCGAGGCGGTGGCCGAGCGTTTCGGCGCCATCCCCTTTGATGTACCGGGGGTGACATTCAGCCATCATGGCGATGCCTGTAGTTTCGACCGGATGATCGACATCTTCGGGCTGGAGACCCCTGCGCTGGGGCGGCTGGCCACCGTGATACGCGCCGCCGATACCGACCGTCACACCCTGGCGCCGCAAGCGGCGGGACTGCTGGCGATTTCGGTGGGGCTGTCCCGGATGTATCGCGATGACCTTGCCCAGCTTGAGGCCGGGATGGGGATCTATGACGCGCTTTACCGCTGGGCGCGCGACGGGTTCGGGGAAGGCCATGACTGGACAGAATGAGGCGCCGGTGGCGCTGGCCGAACTCGTCCGGGTGTTCTGGCGGATTGGCTGCCTGTCCTTTGGCGGGCCGGCAGCTCAGATCTCGCTGATGCATGGCGAACTGGTCAACCGGCGCGGATGGATCCGCGAAGAGGAATATCTCGCAGCCCTGTCCTTCTGCATGCTCTTGCCGGGACCAGAGGCGATGCAACTGGCCACCTGGGCGGGCTGGCGGCTGCGGGGGACGCTGGGCGGGCTGATCTCGGGCCTGCTGTTTGTTCTGCCCGGGGCGGCGGTGGTGTTGGCTCTGTCGGCGGCCTATGTGGCCTTTGGCGCCGTGCCGCTGGTGAATGCGGTGTTTGTGGGCATTCAGGCCGCTGTGGTCGCCATCGTGATCGAGGCGCTGCTGCGCGTGTCGCGCCGTGCGCTGGTTTCGCCCGGCGCGGGTTGGGTGTCCGTGCTGGCGTTTCTGGCGCTGTTCCTGTTCAACGCCCCCTTCCCGCTGATCATTCTGCTGGCCGGGATCTGGGGCGCCTGGACCTGCCGCAATCTGCCGCAGCCCCCTGCCCTGCCCCCGCCGATGCGGGCGCAGAGCGGGCGGACATTGGCGATCTGGGGGGCGGTCTGGCTGCTGCCGCTGGTGCTGCTCTGGCTGCACGGCGGGCTGGTGTTTGAGATCGGCTGGTTCTTTTCGCGGCTGGCGGTGCTGACCTTTGGCGGCGCCTATGCGGTGTTGGCCTGGATGACGCAAGAGGTGGTGCAACTGCACGGCTGGCTGACGACCGAGCAGATGATGGCCGGCCTCGGGCTGGCCGAGACCACGCCGGGGCCGCTGATTCTGGTGACGGAATTCGTGGGCTTTCTGGCGGGATATGGCGCCGGCGGCTGGCCGATGGCGCTGGCCGGGGCGGGCATTGCGCTCTGGATGACCTTTGCCCCCTGTTTTCTGTGGATCTTTCTGGGTGCACCCTATCTGGCGCGGCTGACCGCCGCACCTCGGCTGGCGGGGGCGCTGGCGGCCATCCTGGCCGCCGTCGTCGGGGTGATTGCGCATCTTTCGCTCTGGTTCGCGCTGCACCTGTTCTTTGCCCGATCCGAGCCTTTGACGTTGGGGCCGCTGCACCTGCTGTTGCCCGATCTTGGCAGTCTTCGCTGGCTCCCCGCGCTGATCGCGCTGACGTCGACAGCCTTGCTCTTGGAGCTGCACCGGCCGCTGTGGCAG
>CALLZQ010000675.1 GCA_937858255.1 uncultured Tabrizicola sp. | reverse complement strand
GGCCGCCGGCCCCTTGCCAAGGGAGGAAACCCCCCCGCCGGTGATAAAGATGTAACGCGCCATTGGGGTCTCCCGTAGATCGATTCGGAACAGTGGAATCGCAGCACCACGGGAGTCAGGGAATAGCCCAGACAAAGCGTTATGGCAACAGCACCGCTAGATGCTGTTCAGGCCGAGAGCCGCGAAACAACCGATGGTGTCAGTTTTCAGCCTTGGGTGGGGTCAGCGGCGCATCAGCCGGGGCCGGCGGCAACAGGTCACTGCCCGAGGGCGCAGCCGGCGCGGTCGGTTCGGTCGCCGTCTGCGGCGCGCCGATCTGGTCGATTACCGAGGTGGAGCCGGCATCGGCCGCCGCAATGATCGTCAGGGCGATGGAGGTGCAAATGAACAGGCCGGCAAAAAGCCAGGTCAGTTTCGACAGCGCGTTTGCCGCGCCGCGCCCCGACATCACGCCGCCGCCTCCGCCGCCCATGCCCAGACCGCCGCCCTCAGAGCGCTGAAGCAGCACCACCCCGATCAGGAGCAGGGCAAGGATCAGATGGATGGTCAGGATGACGTTTTGCATGGGCGCGCCCTTTGTCTTGGCTTGCGGGCCTATCTAGGCCCTGGGGCACACGGGCGCAAGGGCTTTGGGCGGGGGCTGTTGCCAATCGGGGGAGCCGCCGCGCGGGGCATCGAGCCCCTTGCGGCGGCGCTGCCGCGGGATGGATGGTCAGACGGGGGTTTCGCAAACCGCCGAGAGCTTGTTACCATCGGGATCGCGCAGGTAGCAGGCGTAGAAATGCGGACCATGCGGGCGCAGGCCCGGCGCCCCTTCATCGGTGCCGCCATGGGCAAGGCCGGCGGCATGAAAGGCATCGACGGCGGCCCGGCTTGGGGCGGCAAAGGCGGGCATCGAACCATTGCCGACGCTGGCCGCGCGCCCGTCATAGGGGCGAGTCACCCAGAGCCGACCCCGAGAATCGCCGGGCGCGGCATAGCCGACCTCATCCTCAAGCGTGGCGCGGCGGAT
>CALLZQ010000674.1 GCA_937858255.1 uncultured Tabrizicola sp. | reverse complement strand
GCCCGGCCCCGAGAACAGCCCGCGCCGCCCCCCCCCCCGGTCCTCCCCCCCTTGAAAGGGCCGGGAAAAGGGGCCGTCCCCCCCGCCACGCCCCCCTCTGTATCAACCCGCCGATCCGGTTTGAACCTGATCGCCTGAACCGCACCCCTCAGCCGCTGCCCGGAAGGACAAGATGACCGCAGAAGCCACCGATGCCCCCGCCCCACCGCCCGGCAAGGGCCGAAAAATCTTAAAGATTTTTGGCCTGCTGCTCGGGGCCACCGCCATGGCCGGTGCCGGCTTTGGCGCGGGTTACTTCTATTTCGCCAATCCGCTGTCGCCCAATGCCGACATTCTGGCCCTGATCGAGAAACCGCCAGAGGCCGATCCCGGACCCGAGGCCGAACTGGGCGAGGATGGTCTGCCGCGCAAGATGGTGAAACCCGCGCCCGAGCAGGAACTCTTCGTCACCAGCTACTACACTTTCCCCGAAGCGCTGACGACAAACCTCGCCGGCTCGCGCCGTTTTCTGCAACTCTCGGTGGGCGTCTCGACCCAGTATGACGAAACGGTCATCCGCAATGTCGAGACCCATCAACTTGCCCTGCGCTCGGATGTGCTGGGGGTCTTGTCGGGTTTCACCGAAGAGGCGGCGAATTCGCGCGAGGGGCGCGAGCAACTGGCCAATGACATGCGTGAGGCGATGAACCGCCGGCTGGAAATGCTCGAAGGCTTTGGCGGCGTCGAAAATGTCTTTTTCCCGAGTTTCGGGCTGCAATAGGCCCCGCCATGGCATCGCCAAAGAAACTTTCCGCCAATGAAGTCGCGGCCCTTGTCGGCGATCTGATCGGCAAGGACGCCCCGCCGGGCGAAGAACTCTCGGACGTTCGCCCCTATGTTTTCGGCCAGAACGACACAGCGGTTCTGGGCGACTATTACGCCCTGCAAATGGTCAACGAACGCTTTTGCCGTCTGGCCCGCAACGTGTTTCTGCCGATGCTGCGGATGCAGCCGCGGCTGTCGTCCTTCCCCCCGGAGCTGCGGAGTTTTGAGGATTATCGCAGCAGTCAGGATAATTTCGTCTCGATCACCAATAGTCGCATCGAAGAGCTGCGGGGCAATTGTCTGGCCGTCATTCCGCCGGCCTTTATCTCGCTGTTGACCGATGCCTATTACGGCGGCTCGATCCGGGCGATGGGCAGCAACCGGACGGAATTCACCGCCAGCGAAACCCGGGTGATCGAGATTATCGCCGCGCGTCTGAACGAGGCGCTGCAACTGGCCTGGCGCGATCTGGTCAGCATTGGGTTTACCGCCATCAGCCATGAAGAGAACATGCAGTTTGCCCAGTTCGTCGATGGCGAGGATCTGGTGGTGGTCTGCTCTTTCATGGTGCAGCTTCCCGATACCGATCCGGCGAGTTTCGACCTGATCTATCCGCTGCAAACGCTGAAGCCGATTTCGACACAGCTTCGCTCGCGCATGCAGTCGGATTTCCTTGATGACGACCATAGCTGGCGCGAGCGGCTGGAACGGGCGGTAATGGAGATCCCGCTTGAGGTTTCGGCCCTGCTTTGCGAGCCGGAAACCACCCTGCGCCAGGTGCTGCAACTGCGGCAGGGCGATGTGGTGCCAGCAACGATCTCGGATCAGGTCGAGGTGCTGATCGCAGGGCGACCCGTCTTTACCGCCCGGCCTGGCAATATCGGCGGCCAATCGGCCATCCGCATCAGCGGCACCATCAATATTCCCGGCGCGCCGGAAGAAACGCTTCCTGAAAGGACACGCAAATGACCGATGCCCCCATGACCGACCGGCCCACCCCGGACAATATGCGCCTGCTGGAAAATATCGGGGTCAAACTCTCGGTCGAGGTCGGCCGGACCGAACTGACGATCCGCGATCTGCTGCGCCTGTCCGAAGGCTCTGTCATCGAACTGGACCGGCTGGCCGGCGATCCGCTGGATGTGCTGGTGAACGGCACCCCCATCGCCAAGGGAGAGGTGGTGATGGTGGGCGAACGGTTCGGCATCCGCTTTGGCCAGATCATCGACCCGGAAAAACGCGCCGAAAGTCTTTGACCGGCGACTGGCCCGGAACTTGGCCCGGAACCTGGGCCGGGCCGGGTAGTGCTGGCACGGGCCTTGCAGCATCGGGGTAGTGACCCCAGCCAAGGACCGCTTATCGTGCCCCCTCCTGTCAGCCTGTTACATTTCCTGATCGTCGCGCTGTTCCTCGCCGGGCTTGGCGCCCTCTGGCTGTTGGTGCAGCGGGGGCGCGACGGGCTGACCGGTCGTGCCACCCGCGGGCGGCGCATCGGCGTGGTCGAGGTGACAGCCCTGTCACCGCAGGACCGGGCGATGATCCTTGCCGTGGACGGGCGCGAGTTTCTGGTGCTGCGGATCAGGGGCAGCGCCCCTGTCGTCACACCGCTGCTGACGGGGGGACAGGAATGAGCCGCTTTGTCTTTCTGGTGCTGCTGGTCTTGGTTTCCGCAGGCATGGCCGAGGCGCAGGGCCTGCCCGCCCTGGAACTGAGCCAGACCGAGGGCGGCACGACCTATTCGCTGTCGTTGCAAATTCTGGTGCTGATGACCGCGTTGACGGTCCTGCCCTCGCTGGTGCTGGGCATGAGCGCCTTTACCCGGATCATCATCGTTCTCTCGATCCTGCGGCAGGCGCTTGGCACCCAGCAGACCCCGCCCAATCAAGTGCTGATCGCTCTGGCGCTGTTTCTCAGCTTTTTCGTCATGCAGCCTACTCTGACCGAACTCTATGACGGCACTGTCGAACCCTATCTGCAAGGCCGGCTAGAGGCCGATACCGCATTGGCCCAAGGCGGGGCGGTGATGAAGGGCTGGCTGGTGGGCAATACCCGGCAGAACGATCTGGCGATGTTTGCCGAGATGTCGCAGACCGGCCCCTTTGCCGGGCCCGAGGACGTGCCCTTTGCCGTGCTGTTGCCCGCCTTCATGACCTCGGAACTCAAGACGGCCTTTCAGATCGGCTTTCTGCTGTTCCTGCCGTTTCTGGTGATCGACATGGTCATTGCCTCGATCCTGATGGCGCTGGGGATGATGATGCTGTCGCCCATGCTGGTCTCGTTGCCGTTCAAGCTGTTGCTGTTTGTGCTGGTCGATGGCTGGGCGTTGACCGTCGGCTCGCTGGCCGCAACCTACGGCGGGGTGTGAACCATGGAATTCGACAGCAATATCCAGCATCTGCGCATGGCCTTCTGGAATATCATTCTGGTCGCCGGGCCGGTGCTGGCGGTGGCGTTGGCCGTCGGTCTGGTGATCGGCATCCTTCAGGCGGCGACCTCGATCAATGAGGCGACGCTGTCCTTTGTGCCGAAACTTGCGATCGTGCTTTTGACCATGGCGCTGGCGGCGGGCTTCATGCTCTCGACCATGTCGGACTATTTCGCCTTTGTCTTTCAGTCCATCGCCGAAATCAGGTAGCCCGCCATGTTACCCGCCATCGGCCTGTCAGAAGTCTCTTCCATCCTCGCGCAGCATATGGTGGCAATGCTGCGCATCGGCGCCTTTCTGCTGGCCTCGCCGGTGTTCGGGGGGCGGTTTGTGCCGCTGCCGGTGCGGATCATGGCGTCGGCGGTGATCGCCCTGCCGATGGTGATCTCTGTACCGCTGCCCGACCCCGGGGTGATCGGGGGCCTGCGCTTTGTTCCGGTTGTCCCGACCGAGTTGGCCATCGGGCTGACCGCAGGGCTGATCCTGACCATCCTCTTCGGCGCCGCTGCCGTCGCCGGCGACCGTATCGCCTCGACCGCCGGGCTGGGCTTTGCCGCCCAATTCGACCCGGCCTCAGGTGGTCAGACCCCGGTTGTCGCCACGATCTTTGGCCTGTTTCTGCTGTCGGTTTTTCTGGGCAGCGACGGGCATCTGTTGATGCTGCGGCTGATGCTGGAGAGCTATCGCCTCTTGCCTATCGGCGCGGGGCTGGCCCCCGGCGTGATCAGCACCGCCGGGATCGAGACCGGGCAGATGATGTTTGCCGCAGGATCGTCGATCATGCTGCCGGTGGTTTCCGTCCTGCTGCTCTTGAACATCGTGATCGGCATCCTGACCCGCTCGGCCCCGCAACTGAACGTGTTCTCTTTCGGCTTTCCCATCACGATGAGCGCGACCATGGCGCTGATTTTCCTGTATGCGCCGGGGCTGATCGCCGCTTTCGACGATCTGGTCGCCGATGCCGCGCGTCATGTCGGTCAGATGCTGGAGGCCGCAAGTGGCCGAGAGTGACAGCGCAGAAAAGACACAGGAACCGACCGAAAAGCGCAAAGAGGATGCGCGGCGTGACGGGCAGGTCCTGACCTCGAAAGAGGCTTTTGTCTTTGCGGCACTGGCCTCGGGCACCGGGCTCTTGGCGCTGATGTCACTGATCGGGCCGATGTTGCTGGGCCGCTGGACCGGGTACTTCCGTCTGGGGCCGGCAGCGCAGCTTGACGATTTGCTGGCCGCACGCCTTGGCCAATCCTGGCTGGAACTGCTGCTGATCGGTCTTGGATTTTCACTGCCCATCGCCGCAGTTCTGATCGGCATGCAGGCCGCCATGGGCGGGGTGCGGTTCTCGGCCAAGGCCTTTACCCCCGATTTCAGCAAGATTGATCCGCTGCGGGGGCTGGGCCGCATGGTCTCGGCGCAGGCGCTGGTCGAACTGGGCAAGGGGCTGCTCAAGGTTCTGGCCCTTGGCGGCCTCGCCCTCTTGTCGCTGAAGGCCGAGCTTGCAGGGTTTGGCGGATTATCGGCCGCACTGCCGGGCGAGGGGCTGGCCGTTCTGTGGTCGGCGGTACTGTCGCTGATGGCCTGGCTCTGCCTTGGGCTGGCGGCGATCGGCGCGATTGATCTGGCCTGGCAGATCTTCTCGATGCGGAACAAGCTGATGATGTCGGTTCAGGAAGTCCGCGAAGAGAGCAAAGAGGCCAATGGCTCGCCCGAGGTCAAGGGCCGTCTGCGCCGCCTGCAAATGGAGGCCAGCCGCCGCGCCAGCCAGCAGCGCGCCGCCCTGTCCGATGTGCCGCGCGCCACGGCCATTGTCACCAA
Organism: uncultured Tabrizicola sp.; assembly: GCA_937858255.1. Classification (GTDB taxonomy): domain Bacteria; phylum Pseudomonadota; class Alphaproteobacteria; order Rhodobacterales; family Rhodobacteraceae; genus Pseudotabrizicola. The sequence goes on along the minus strand of CALLZQ010000674.1, from coordinate 1,970 downwards.
CCCGACGCATTTCGCGGTGGCGCTGCGCTATGTGCCGGGTGAGACACCGGCGCCCGTGGTTCTGGCCATGGGCAAGGGGCCGATTGCGCAAGAAATCATGGCCCTGGGGCGTGGTGCGGGCATCCCTGTGCTGCAAAGCCCGCCTCTGGCGCGGGCGCTGTATTTTACCGGGCAGATCGGCGGCGAAATCTTCGAAGGGTTGTTCTCACCCGTCGCCGCCGTGCTGGCCCATGTCTACCGGCTGGACCGTGGCGAGCCTTCGGAACTGCCTGAGATCGAATTGCCCGAGGGGCTGCATTTCAACGAATTCGGAAGGACAGACCATGGCAAGGCGTAATCAGCGCGGCGGGATGGGACAGGCCATCTCGACCTTTACCTTCCTGATTTTCGGTGGGTTCCTCGGACTTGCCGCCCTGTCCGAGGGGGCCGGCTTTCGTGGCTTTCTCATCGGATTTTGTGCCGTGCTGTCGCTGATGGCGGCCTTGCGCTTCCGCATTCAGGCGCTGGTCGAGCATTGGCATGGGGACCGGCGCTGATGGCACAAAAGCTGCAAGAGGCCAAGGGACGGACAGGAGCGACCGGCATGACCAAGAAACCGACGCCAGCCAGAACCGCAGCGGAACCGCCGGAAAAGCTGAACGAAAGCATCACCCGCGCGCTGGAGGCCGCGTCGGTGGCCGCCGATTCCGCCGAAGAGGCGGCGGGGGTTTCCGAGGCCGCGGAAAAGGCGCTGGCCGCCGCCGCCGCCGCACAGCGCCGGGTGGCCGCCCTGGCCATGGGCACGCTGGTTTCGGCGGTGGCCGTGGGGGGGGTGGGCGCAATGGTCTATCTGCGCAGCCTCGCCGATTTGCGACAGGGGGCAGAGATTCAGGCAGCGGCGAACAAGGTCGCCATCGAGCAGATTCATGATATGGCCGAGATGCTGGTGCGCGCAGGCGAGGCCGTCGCCCGGGCCGAAACCGCCAATGCCGAAATCGCCGCGCGGATCGACGGGCTGGGCGACCGGCTTGCCAGCGATCTGGCCCGCGCGATCGAGACCGCCGGCCAGATGCAGCCGCAAATGGCCGTGGCGATCCAGAAAGGCATTGAAGAGGATCTGAGCCAGACCCGTGGCGCCGTTCTGGCAGCGCTGGCGGAAATGGAACTGGGCGTGCCCGGGGCGCCGGGTGATCCCGATCTGCGCGGCCTGCTGGTCGAGGTTCGCGACCTGCTTAAGGCCGGAGGCAGCGCCCGCACGGCCGCACAGACGGCGCCGAAGGCCCCCGCCAAGGGCAGCCAGACCACCAAGGCCGCCGCGCAGGCCAAGCCCCGCCCGCGCCCGCAGGACCCCTTTGTCGGCGGCGCCGCCGGTCGCAGCGACTTCAGCTATCCCTAGGCCGACATGCCCGAAGAGACCCCGCCCGTTGTCCTGCGCCTGCTCTCACCCGGCACCACGCCCAAGGGCGTTTCACTCTGCCTGAAATCCGGCGATCTGATCACCGCGCTGAACGGCGCCCCCCTGCACTTCGAGGGGGCCGAGATCGCCGCCGCAATCACCGAGGCCAAGGGCAACCCGGTCGCCCTGACCGTGCAGCGGGGCGGCAAAGGTTATAATGTGCTGACCGACAGCGCCCGGCTGGGGCCGTGGGAGCCTCTTGCCGCCGTCGCGGATGCCGGCACGGCCCGGATCAACCCGGATGTGCTGCGCAACTGGGAAATCCTGCGGGGGCCGGGCGGGATTTATGACATTCAGCCGCTGTCGCCCTCGCCGCTGGCACTGTTGCTGCCGCCGCTCTGGCTGTTACAGATGCGGCTCTGGATCCCGGGGGCGGCGCTGATCGCGGCAGGGATGGTCGCGGCTGCGGTTTCTCCGCTGATGTTCATCGCTGTCTACCTGACGGCGGGGCTGCACATCTGGCATACCGGCGCCGGCTGTTTCCCGGAAGACCTGGTGGGCCAGGGGGTCTTGCCCGGGGTCGGTGGCGCCCCCC
>CALLZQ010000673.1 GCA_937858255.1 uncultured Tabrizicola sp. | reverse complement strand
CCTCGACCGCGGCCTTCGTATCCGGGTTCACCCAGCGGCCCGAAGTTACCTCGTCGATAAGCGTGTTCCATCGGGCGGTGGCGCCACTGCGCCCCGCTGTCGACCTATCCATCGACTCCTCCCTGAAGCCGTCATTTCGTTGATTTGAAATTTGCCAACTCGTGCTGGCACATGTCAATGAAAATCTTTATCACGACAGGTTTTCTTACATTGGCGGCTTGCGCTTGCTTTTGCCCAAGCGGCGACCGAATATTCGCGCCAGGAAAATTTCGGGCGCGGACCATGGCAAAAAGAACAGAAAACAGTCAGAAACCGGCGTCGCCATCGGGTCGAAAACCCATTCCGCCCGAGTTTGGCATGGATGAAGTTCTCTGGGCCGCCTGGATGTATTATGAGCAAGGGCAGAAACAGGAGTTCATCGCCGATCAGCTCGGGATCTCGCGCGCCTCGGTCTTCAACCTGCTGCAAAAGGCGCGGGATGAGAGGGTTGTGAATATCTCTATCGACCCCACGCGAATGTCTCAGGCAGTTTTATCCAATCGTATTAAAGATTTATACAGTATCGACACCTGCTATGTCTTGCCCCTCAGCACATCGGGCGATCCGGTCCATGATCAGATTGGCCGGCTGGGCGCAAGGGTACTGGAGCAACTCTTGCGGCCCGGCGATACCATTGGCGTCGCCTGGGGCCGGACGGTGCTGGCCATGTCACAGCATTTGCAGAATCTGAATCTGCCCAATGTGACGATTGCCCAGGTGACGGGCAGTTCGGCGGCGACATTTGCCTTCTCTCCACCGCTTTGCACCTCAAACATCGCCGAGCGGCTGAACGCGCGTTGCGTCAACCTTCACGCCCCCGGGATCGTATCCTCCCCTGATGTGAAGAAAATTTTCATGGCCGAACCCTCAATCCGCACCCATTTTGCGCTGCTCAGCCAATGCACCAAACTCTTGTTCGGGGTCACGCCGATTGTCGGGCGAACCCTGCTGGTTGAGGGGGAGTTCATGACCGAGGAAGAGCTGCAATCCTACCGTGATCTGGGCGCCGTCGGCTTTGCCAGCGGCTATTTCTATGACCGCGCCGGGCAGATCGTGCGGACCGAATTCGACAACCGCCACATCACCATGCCGCTGGAAGAATTGCGGCAGGTGCCCGAGCGCATCTGCGTCGGCGGCGGGCCGGGCAAGGCCGAGTCGATCCGCGCCATGCTGCGGGCGAAGCTGGCAACGATTCTGGTCACGGATGACCGGACGGCCATGGAACTGGTCAGCGAAGGCGGCTGACCCCCTCATGACGCCAGAACTGCCGTCGCCAGCGCCGCATCCAGCACCACCCGGTCAACATAGCCGCCCCGCAGCGCGGCAAGGGTCGGCTCGAGCTTTTCCAGCCCGCTGACCACCAAAAGGCCGGTCATCCGCCGCAGGGTCTGATGATCGGCCCCGATCAGCCGCTCGTCCAGCGGGCCCAGAACCGGCGCCCCCTTGCGGTCGATGAACCGCCCCGCGATGATCCCCACTGCGCCGCGCGTAACATAATCGGCCACCTCGCCCTCGGTGGCGATCTTGAACTGCACCACATGGGTATCGGGCGTGCAGGGGCTGAGCGAAAAGATCGCCTTGGTACAGCGTGACAGGTTGGCCAGTTGTTCGGCAATGATCGGTTCCGCCCGCAGCATTGCGGCAAGCTCGGGCGTGCTGCACACCGCCGGCGCATTCAGGTTGACGCAATCGGCCGAGAGTTTGCGGGCGATCTCGGTCGAGCAACTTTCGGATGTTGGCAAGAGCGGGTTCGCCATCGAACCGATCAACTGCCGCACCGTCAGCCCCGGCACCGGCCACCACGGCAGGCTTTCCGAGACGAACCACACCGTCTGACCCCAAGATACCCCCAACTCATCCCCCGGTGAGACGAAATCCGGCAGGGTCTGCGCCGCCGCCTCGCACACCAGCCGGGTCAGCGCCTCACCCTCTTGCCCCACCTCGTCAATCACCTGCGCATCTTCCAGCCCAAAGCGGGTGCGCAGGGCATCGGCCAATTCATTCAGGCGGAAATGCTCGCCGGCAATCTTGATGCAGACGATCTGCCGTTCCTTGGCCAGCTTCAGATAGCTGATGACCGTGGGACGCGAGAGGTTCAGTTGCTTGGCAATCTCGCCCTGGGTCAGATTCTTGACGAAATAGAGCCATGCGACCTCGGCCACGATCCGGTTCGAGGGTTGGTTGCTGCGGCTCATGGTTCCTCCCTCGGCGTCAGGCTTTGGCTGCGGCTGACTTCAGCGCATCTTCGGTAATCCGAAGATCACTGTCCAGATCGCGGTCAGATGTCAGCCCGGCGCGGGCCAGATCGGCATGATAGCCATGCACGGCCTCGACGGAAGTTGCCTCGCCATCGGCGACCCGGCGCATCCAGGAAATCAGCGCCCGCTGATCCTCGGCCCCATTGATCTTGCGGCCAAAGAGGGCAAGGCGCCCGCCGAAACGCTCGGCCTGCGCGACCAGCTCAAAGGTATCGCGATGGGTGCCCGAGCCGCCCCCCAGCACGCCCACCACGATCGAGGGGTCATGCGCGGCCAGTTCCTCCAGCGCTGCCGGGCCGTTATAGGCGATCTTGAGGAATTCGGGCCGCTCGGCCCGGGTCAGGCTGGCCATCGCCCGCAGGATGCAGTCATTGACATAGGCGCCCAGATCGGGGCCGGTCAGGCCGATGTCGATATTGGGGTTAAAGACCTCAAGGAAATGCATCACCCCTGCCGCCCGCGCCTCGGCCCGAAAGGCGGCATAGGCCTCCAGCGCGGTTGCATCCCGGTCGGCATCATTCTGAAAGGTCAGGGAATACAGGCAGAGCGGCGCCCGCGCGAGCGTCAGATCCGCCCCCCGGTAGGGACGCGAGGGGAAATCGCGGTAGCGACCACCCCGGATCACCCCCCACATATCGGTGGCCTCATTGCCACGAAAGGCCGGCATCACGGCCGACCCGTCAAAGGCGCCCACCTCGGCCAGCGCCTCGATATTCGAGGCAGAGGCCAAGAGGATATCGATCATGTCCTGCGCGATCAGGGCGCGCATCTGGTCCAGAAATGCGGCGCGGGTGCGGGCGCCGTTGATCCGGCCCTGCGCATCACGGCGGGGGCCGGCGGGGGGGGGACCCCCCCGCCGGGGGGGGACCCCGGCGCCGGCAGACATAAAAACACCCCCGGGGGGGGGGCCCGGGCCGGGGGGGG
>CALLZQ010000672.1 GCA_937858255.1 uncultured Tabrizicola sp. | reverse complement strand
GGGGTGCCGGTCGCGGGCCTGATGCTCGCCCCGGCACTGGCACAGGACGGCTCGACAGTGGTCGCCGCGGTCAACGGCCCTGAAATCAGGCTGGGCCATATGATCGTCCTGCGCGAGCAGTTGCCGCCGCAATATCAATCCCTGCCCGATGACGTGCTGTTCAAGGGCATTCTTGACCAACTGATCCAGCAAACCGCGCTGGAACAATCGGTGGGTGAGCTTTCGACCAAGGACCGCCTTGCGCTGGACAATGACAGGCGCGGCTATCTCTCTGGCGTGGCACTGCAAAAGGTCGTCGCCGGCGCTGTCACGGATGAGGCCCTGCAAGCCGCCTATGACGCCAAGTTCAAGGATGCCGCGCCGCAGATGGAGTATAACGCCGCCCATATACTTGTGGACAGTGAGGAAAAGGCCAACGATCTCAAGGCGCAGCTTGAAGGCGGCGCCGATTTCGCCGAACTGGCCAAGGCCAATTCGACCGATACCGGGTCCGGCGCCAATGGCGGCGATCTGGGCTGGTTCGGCCTGGGCATGATGGTCAAGCCCTTTGAAGAGGCCGTGATTGCCGCCGAGCCGGGCAAGGTTGTCGGCCCTGTGCAATCGCAATTCGGCTATCACCTGATCCTGGTCAAGGAAACCCGCGTGGCCGCCGCCCCGTCGCTGGATGATCTGCGCGATGAGCTTGCCTCAGAGATCGAGCAAAAGGCGGTGCAGGACCATATTCAGGCACTGACCGACAAAGCCGAGGTGACGCGCCCCGGCGAGGGGCTTGACCCGGCCCTTCTGCGTGATGCAACCCTGCTGGACAAGTAAACCGCAAAGATAGCCAAAGGGGGCTGCGCCATGGCCAAGACCGATTGGAAAGCCGAAGCCAAGGATCTGAAGAAAAAGATCCGCAAGCTGAAGGCCAAACTGGGTGCAGCCCTCAGTGATGTCGCCGAAGAGGTGGCGGAAGAGGTCGGCGAGGCGGTCGAGAAAGTGACGACCGCGGTGAAAAAGGCCAAGCCGGTTTCACCGCTGGCCCCCAAGGGCGGTTTCCCCGCGCTGCCGGTGATCGCCGGCGTGGAATTCGCCGCCGCCGGGGCCGGGGTCAAATATCAGAACCGCAAGGATGTGATGCTGATCCGCCTTGCCCCCGGTACGGCGATGGCAGGGGTGTTCACCCGCTCTTCCACCCGCTCGGGCTGTGTGCGCGACTGTCAGGCCAAGCTGGCGATGAAGGCCCCTGCCGGGGTCGGCGCGGCCATCGTGGTGAATTCGGGCAATTCTAACGCCTTTACCGGTAAGGTCGGGGATGAGGCCGTTGCCGCCGTGACCGGCGCAGTGGCCGAAGCGCTGGATCTGCCGCCCAGCCGTGTGTTCAGCTCTTCGACCGGCGTGATTGGTGAACCTTTGCCGCATGGCAAGATCACCGCCGCCGTCCCTGCGCTGGTCGCAGATCTGCGCGCGGATGCGATCGAGATGGCCGCCCATGCGATGATGACGACTGACACCTTCCCCAAGGGCGCCGCCGCGACGGTGCAGGGTGAGGGCGGTCCGATCCACATCGCGGGGATCGCCAAAGGCTCGGGCATGATCGCGCCGGATATGGCAACGATGCTGGTCTATATCTTTACCGATGCCAAGATCAGCCCGGCCAACCTGCAAAAGATGCTGTCGCGCAATGTCGACGCGACCTTTAACGCAATCACGGTCGATAGCGATACCTCCACCTCGGATACGCTGCTGCTTGCCGCAACCGGGCAGAGCGCGGCGGCAGAGGTCAAGGGGCCGGTCGCCAAGGCCTTTGAAACCGCGCTGCACGGCGTGATGCGCGATCTGGCGCTGCAAGTGATCCGTGACGGCGAGGGCGCCACCAAACTGGTCGAGGTGCAAGTGACGGGCGCCGCAAGCGACGCCGATGCCGGCAAGGTCGCCTTTGCCATCGCCAATTCGCCCTTGGTCAAGACCGCCGTCGCCGGGCAGGATCCGAACTGGGGCCGTATCGTCGCCGCCATCGGCAAGTCTGGCGCCGAGGCCGATCGCGACCGCCTGACCATCCATTTCGGCGACATCCTTGTGGCCAAGGACGGTTGGCGCAGCCCCGATTACCGTGAAGAGGATGGCGCGGCGCATTTCCGGCAAGAGGAACTGTTGATCCGCGTCGATATGGGGTTGGGCAAGGGCAAACGCACCGTCTGGACCTGCGATCTGACCAATCGCTACATTGAGATCAACGCGGATTACCGCTCTTGAAGATCGTTCTGGTTGCAGCGGTTGCCCTGATCGACCCCGATGGTCGGGTGCTGCTGGCGCAGCGCCCGGAGGGGAAGTCGCTCGCCGGACTGTGGGAATTTCCCGGCGGCAAGGTTGAGCCGGGAGAAACCCCTGAGGCTGCCTTGATTCGTGAGTTGCACGAAGAGCTGGGGATCGAGACCTGGCAAAGCTGCCTTGCCCCACTGACCTTTGCCAGCCACAGCTACGAATCATTCCATCTGCTGATGCCGCTTTTCGCCTGCCGGCGCTGGAATGGCGTGGTTCAGGGCCGCGAAGGGCAGGCCCTCGCTTGGGTCAGGGCCGAAAAATTGCGGGATTATCCGATGCCGCCGGCCGACTTGCCATTGATTCCTATCCTAAGGGATTGGCTCTGATCCGGAATCGCTGAAAATCTAGCCGCCCGCACAGCCAGTACTCCTAAAATGTAACTATTTTTTAGAGAAATTTTGTCTATCCTGACCGCACATAGCTAATGGGGGATTGGCTGGTGCTGAGGACAATTACTATCGGAAGTTGCGTTTCGGTGCAGGGACTCTTCGTGAAAAGCCTGTCAGATGGAAGCGTGGTCGTGAAGGTTGACGAAAAGCTGTTTGTGGGACGACCGATATCGTCCAACCGGGCAGCCTGAAACAAAAAGGCCGGATGGGGGAAACCATCCGGCCTTTTTATCTTAGCTCAGCGTCCGCTGAATTTCTTCGCGCTCAAAGATCTCGATCACATCACCGGCGCGAACATCTTCATAGCGCTCGAACGCCATGCCGCATTCCTGGCCGGATTGCACTTCCTTGACCTCGTCCTTGAAGCGCTTGAGCGTTTTGAGCGTGCCTTCGTGAATAACCACGTTGTCGCGCAGCAGACGCACGCCGGCCGAACGCCGGGCAACACCCTCGGTCACCAGACAACCGGCGACATTGCCGACACCGGTGATGCGGAAGACCTCTTGGATTCGCGCATAACCGATGAAGTTCTCGCGCACCTCGGCCTTCAAGAGACCCGAGGCGGCTTTCTTGATGTCGTCGATCAGGTCGTAAATGATCGAGTAGTAGCGGATCTCGACGCCCTTTTGCTGGGCAGCGTTACGCGCGGTGGCATTGGCACGCACGTTAAAGCCGATGATCGGCGCGCCTGACGCTTCGGCCAGACCCACGTCGCTGTCCGTGATTGCGCCAACACCATAATGCAGCACGCGCACACGCACCTCGTCATTGCCGACCTTTTCCAGCGCCTGAACGATGGCCTCGGCAGAACCCTGCACGTCGGCCTTGACCAGAACCGGCAGTTCGGCCACGTCGGCATCCGCCTTGGCCTTGGCCATAAGCTGTTCCAGCGTGGTCGCGGCACCGGCGGCGGCGCGCTTGTCCTTGGCGGCCTGCTCACGATAATCGGCAATCTCACGCGCCTGCGCTTCGGTCTCGACCACGTTCAGCACATCGCCTGCCTCGGGTGTGCCGTTCAGGCCCAGCACCTCGACCGGAACCGAGGGGCCAGCTTCATCCACGGCCTCGCCCTTGTCATTGAGCAGCGCGCGAACCTTGCCCCACTTCTCGCCCACAACAAAGATATCGCCACGTTTCAGCGTGCCATTCTGCACCAGAACGGTTGCCACCGGGCCGCGACCCACATCCAGCTTTGCCTCAATTACAGCGCCCATGGCGGCACGCGCCGGGTTCGCCTTAAGTTCCAGAATCTCGGCCTGAAGCGCGATGGCCTCCAGCAGATCGGGCAGCCCCTTGCCGGTCAGCGCCGAAACCTCGACGTCCTGCACATCGCCGGACATCGCCTCGACCACCACTTCATGTTGCAGCAGTTCGGTCCGCACCTTCTGCGGTTCGGCCGCCGGCTTGTCGCATTTGTTGATGGCGACGATCATCGGCACCTTGGCGGCCTTGGCGTGATTGATCGCCTCAACCGTCTGCGGCATGACCGAGTCATCGGCGGCCACGACCAGCACGACAATATCCGTCACCTGTGCGCCACGGGCCCGCATCGAGGTAAAGGCCGCGTGGCCGGGGGTATCGAGGAAGCTGATCAGCGCGCCATTCGGCGTTTTCACCTGATAGGCACCGATATGCTGGGTGATGCCGCCAGCTTCGCCCGAAACCACATTCGTGGCACGGATCGCATCAAGCAGCGAGGTCTTGCCATGGTCGACGTGACCCATGATCGTGACGATCGGCGGGCGCGGCTGAAGGTCTTCGGCCTTATCCTCGACCGTGTCGATCACCTGTTCCACATCGGCATCCGAGACGCGGACAGCCTTGTGGCCAAACTCCTCGATGACCAGTTCGGCCGTGTCGGCGTCGATGGTCTGGTTCATGGTGACCATCATGCCCATCTTCATCAGCGCCTTGACGACATCGGCGGCACGTTCGGCCATCCGGTTCGCCAGCTCGCTGACCACAATGGTTTCCGGCAACTGCACATCGCGCACCTGCTTTTCGGCCTTTTGGCCAAAGCCCATGGCTTTCTGACGGGCCTTTTCCTGCTTGCGCTTCATCGCGGCAAGGCTGCGGGTGCGACCGCCCTCACCATCCAGCGCCGCCGAAAGCGTCAGCTTGCCGGCACGACGACCATCGTCGCCCTTGCCCTTGCTCGACCGGTCGCGTTCGCGGTCTTCGCGCTCGCGGTCCGCCTTGCGCGGGCTGAGAGGGGCCTTGGCAGCAGCGCCGCCACGCGCCTCTTCACCCTGGGCTGTGCGCTGTGCCGGAGCGGCAGCAGGTGCCGCTGCGGCAGCGGCAGCTTCCGCGGCCTTTTCTTCGGCCTGAACCGAAGCGCGTGAACGGGTGCCAAGGATCTCGGCCTTGCGTGCGGCAGCGGCAGCGGCCTTGGCCTCGGCGGCCTCGCGGGCCTGACGTTCTTCCTCTTCGGCCTTGAGGCGCAGGGCCTCTTCCCGGGCGCGATCCTCGCGCTCCTTGGCCTCGATTTCTTCGCGGCGGCGCTGACGCTCTTCCTCACGCTGGCGCTCTTCCTCGGCGCGGCGTTCGGCATCCTCGGCCTCACGCGCCTTGGCGGCACGCAACGCGGCGAGGCGGCGCTCCATCTCGGCATCGGAAATGCCGGCAGGACGCTTGGACGGATCGCCAAGCGACGGCGAGCCACCGCCCGCTCCGCCAGCCCCGGCTGCGCCCGGTTTCGTGGGGACGACCACGCGTTTGCGCTTCGTCTCCACCACGACGCTCTTCGTGCGGCCATGGCTGAAGCTCTGCTTCACCTGACCGGAACGGGGTGCGCCACCCAGACCAAGGGGTTTCTTGCCGTCTGTATCGCTCATGCGTCCTTCGTATCCTTCCCGGCGATCATTTCGCCGACCTGCTGGCCGTCTGCCCCACGCAGACCGGCAAGCCTTGCCGCTTCCTCTACAACACGGTCGTTGAGTCCACCAGCCGCAAGCGCGGCGTGTATGGCACGTTCGCGGCCGAAAGCCAAACCCATTTCCCCCGCTGTCAGGCAGGAAATCAGGGAATCCGGGCCGTTTGGCGGGCGCAGCTTCTCGCGCCCGCGTTCCGACCCGTCGCTGGCCTGGATCAGCAGATGTGCCTGACCCTTCACCAGCCAATCCTTTCCCTTTTCATAACCGGTCACGGCCCCGCCGGCCTTGCGGGCCATCGACAGCAAGTCGATCAGCCGACGGGCCAACAAATCCTCGACCAGCACGCGCAGATCCGATTGTACCACGACAGGCTGCCGGGCCGCACGCGCGAAAAGGTTCTTTGCCACGGCGCGGTCCAGAAGGGCCGCATCCGCCGAAACATAAATGCCGCGCCCCGGCAGCCGGCCCAGAATGTCGGGTACAATCTGACGATCAGGCCCCACGACAAAGCGCACCAGACCCTGTTTGGGCTGGCTCTCCCCCGAGGCGATACACTTGCGCTCGGGTTCGTCTCTGGTCTTTTCCCGGCCACCGCGCGTCAACGCGAGTTCTCCGAGGCCTGAGATCAGGCCTCGGCCTCCTCTTCGTCACCGTCTTCGGCCTCGTCGGCCTCAGCGGCGGTGGGATCGACCCAACCAAGCATGACCCGTGCGGTCATCACCATGTTCTGCGCCTCTTCGAGGCTGACATCGAAGGGCCCGAGAATACCGTCATCCTTCTTGCGCTGACCATTCTCGGTGGGCCAGCCGCCCGCCAGTTCCCAATCGGCGCAGGCGGCGAAATCTTCCAGCGTCTTGATCCCGTCCTTGGCCAGTGCCTCAACCATCTGGGGGGTCAGGCCCTCGAATTCAATCAGGCTTTCCTCGACACCCATCTTGCGGGCATTCTCCAGCGCCTTGCGGGCCTGCTCTTCCAGGAAGTCGCGGGCGCGGGCCTGAAGCTCTTCGGCGGTGCCTTCGTCGAAACCGTCGATCGACAAGAGTTCATCCTGCTCGACATAGGCGACTTCTTCGAGATTGGTAAAGCCTTCGGCCACCAGAAGCTGGGCCATCATCTCATCGACGTCGAGCGTATCCATGAACAGCTTGGTCCGCTCGGCGAACTCGGCCTGACGGCGCTGCGATTCCTCGGCTTCGGTCATGATGTCGATATCGAGCGCGGTCAGCTGGCTGGCCAGACGCACGTTCTGCCCGCGGCGACCGATGGCCAGCGAGAGCTGCTCATCCGGCACAACCACTTCGATCTTGCCGGCCTCTTCGTCAAACACAACCTTGGAAACCTCGGCCGGTTGCAGCGCGTTGACGAGGAATGTCGCAGTGTCTTCATTCCACGGAATGATGTCGATCTTTTCGCCCTGAAGTTCATTCACCACGGCCTGAACGCGGCTGCCGCGCATCCCGACGCAGGCCCCGACCGGGTCGATCGAGTTGTCATAGCTGATCACCGCAATCTTGGCACGGCTGCCCGGGTCACGGGCCACGGCTTTGATCTCAATCACGCCATCGTAGATTTCCGGCACTTCCATCTTGAAGAGTTCGGCCATGAATTGCGGATCGGTGCGCGACAGGAAGACCTGCGGACCACGGGTTTCGCGGCGCACGTCCTTGATATAGGCGCGGATGCGGTCGCCAATGCGATAGGCCTCGCGCCCGATCTTTTCGTTGCGGCGCAGGATGCCTTCGCCACGACCGATATCGACGATGACGTTGCCATATTCCTCGCGCTTGACCACACCGTTGATGATGCTGCCCTTGCGGTCCTTGAATTCGTCGAACTGGCGATCCCGTTCGGCCTCGCGCACACGCTGGAGCAGCACCTGCTTGCCCGACTGCGCCGCGATCCGGCCCAGATCGACCGGCGGCACCTCGTCGATGAT
>CALLZQ010000671.1 GCA_937858255.1 uncultured Tabrizicola sp. | reverse complement strand
CGCCGCCGCCTCTCCCAGCAGCAAGACCAGCATCGGCACGCCCAGAAAGCCGACATTGCCGATCACCGCGCATTGCGCCTCGACCGCCGCCTCTTCCACACTGACCCCGCGCCAAAGCGACAGGGCCGTGACCAGCAGATAGACTGTCAGCGTCCCCGCCAGATAGGCCAGCACAAAGGACCAGTCAAAGATCTCGCCCAAGGACAGATTGGCGGCAAAGCGGAACAGCATCGCCGAAAGTGCGAAATAGAACACGAATTTCGTCAGCGCCGCCGTCGCCTCGACCGTGAAAAAGCGCGTTCGCCCGGCCAGATAGCCCAGGCCGATCAGCGCAAAGAAAGGCAAAGTCTTGAGGAGGATGGGAAGCATTGGGGGCCAAGGTTCGCGGTCGTCTTGACCGTTTCACGGAACGCAGGCGGGCACAACCCGCCGCGCCGCGATTAGCCCATCGTCTCAAGGCAATGCCGGCGAAAGGCGCGCTTCAGCATGTCGAGTTCCTGCCGCAGCAGATCGACCTCGGCGCGCATGTCATCTTCCATCGCCACACCGGTAATCACCGTGAAATGCGCCAAAGTCTCAGTCGCACCCTTTTCGCGGATCAGAAAGGTCTGCACCCCTTCGCTCAGCACCTCGGGGGGGATCGGAACGCGCACGGCCCATTCCGCCTCACGTCCCGGAACGGGTTCGACCGTGACCCCCGGCAAGGGCTCTTGCAGCAAGATCACCTCAAGCTCGGGCCGGGCCTCGACCCCGCTCATCACCCCTTCCCACATGCCCGCCCGGATGCGGGTCTTGGTCAGACGTTTTTCCAGCATCGCATCCTCACAATTCTGCCCGTGGGCGGCGGCTGAGCGTCACGTCGCGCAGGATGATCTGATTCATCTCTGGCCCCTCAAAGATCAGATCGACCCAGAGCCTTTCAACGCGCTTTTCATTGATCTTGGCATAGGCGAGGTCGAATTCCACCATCACCTCTTCATCGCCCAAGGGCAGTTCGCGCACGATCTGTTCGACATTCGGGCCGTGCTTGATGTTCAGACGGGCAAAGATTTCCAGCGGCTTTTCCATTTCGACGATGACATCCAGCCGGATCAGATGGCGCAGTTTCAGCCCCTCGGCCGCACCTTTGGGCAGGTCGAGAACCAGACTGAGGAACGAGCCGTCAAAGCGGAACACATCCATGCGAAAGCCAAAGGGCGCAAGATCGGCCTCACGCGTGTTGCGGATCTGACGGACGGTCAGTTCGCTGCGGCGACAATCGTGAAAGACGGTTGCCCCCTCACAGACGATGGCGCGGCCGGGAACCGTGGAAAAGCCCGGCACCGGGATCGGACCGCGCCAGAGATCGGGTCGCCAGGACCAGTCGGTCCCCAGCGGCTTGCGGATGGCGTTCGAGCCGATGACCGGCAGGGCAAGACGATGCCCGGCCTCGGGGATCACCCGGTCGAGGGGGCGGCGCATGGTGCGGGCACGCCCGCGCAGGCCGCGCAGATCATCCAGATCCA
>CALLZQ010000670.1 GCA_937858255.1 uncultured Tabrizicola sp. | reverse complement strand
GCTTGGCCCCGGCCTGGGGTTTGGAAGCCGCCGCCCTTTCGGCCGGACCTCCCCCCCTCACCAACCCCGCCGATCCCCGCCGCCGCCATGGCCGAGGCCAGCATCGCGGGCGAGCCATTCGACAGGATTGCCCGCCGCGCGCCCTTATCCCGCAGACGCGCCAGCACCTCGGGCACCTCGGGATAGGCGGCCAGTTCATCGTAAAGGGCCAGCAGGCGCGCCCGCAGGCCATGTTCAGCGCCAAGGCCCCGCGCCTCCAGCGCCCAGTCAAGCGCATTGGCCGTCACCTCGGCAAAGTCGCAATGCGCGCCCATGATCGCCCGCAGCCAGCTATATTCCAACTGCTTGCGCCGCCAATCCTCGGCCAGCGCCGGCCAGATCTCGGCCAGTGCGCCGGCGCCCGGCTCGGCCGCCGCCTGCCGCGCGGCGGCAGCCACGTCGAAAAGCGTGCCGTAGGCATCAAAGACAAAGGCGCTGGGTCGCATGGCGGATTCCCCCTTGGCCAGACCGTGGCACAGCCGGGCGGCCACGAAAAGGGGGCGCGGCAATCGGGGCGCTTGCCCCAGCGCCCGCAACTGCCTAAACCCGTCCGGCGCAAGAACAGGACCGGCGGCCCCGACCCGATGGGGCGCCCCGGCAAGGCAGGACGGACCCATGGCACGCAACGATCAAGCCACAGAAGAACGCGCCCGCTCGCGGCAGGTGGGGGCGCTGGGCGGCCTTGTTCCTTTCCTCAGGCCCTATCGCGCGCTGGTCGCCATGGCCGCAGGCGCGCTGGTCCTGACCGCCGGGGTCAGCCTGATCCTGCCCCTTGCCGTGCGCCGGGTGGTGGACAATTTCAATGCCGAGGCGGCGCTGCTCGACCTCTATTTCTCGGCGGCGATCCTGATTGCCGGGGTGTTCGCTGCTGGTTCCGGCCTGCGCTACTACCTCGTCACCCGGCTGGGTGAGCGGGTGGTGGCCGATATCCGGCGCGCCATGTTCGACCGGGTGATGAGCCTGTCGCCCGCGTTTTTCGAGCGGCTTTTGACGGGGGAGGTGCTGTCGCGCATCACCACCGACACGACGCTGATCCTGTCGCTGATCGGCTCGTCACTCTCGGTCGCGCTGCGCAATTTCCTGATGCTGATCGGCGGGCCGATCCTGATGTTTTTGACATCCCCCCAGCTCTCGGGCCTTGTCCTGTTGATCGTGCCGGCGGTGGTGGTGCCGATCATCGTGCTGGGGCGCCGCCTGCGGGCGCTGTCGCGCGAAAATCAGGACTGGATCGCGGCGTCTTCCGGTTCCGCGTCAGAGGCGCTCTCGGCGGTGCAGACCGTGCAGGCCTTTACCCATGAGGCCGAGACCCGCACTGCCTTTGGCAATCTGACGGAAAAGGCCTTTGCCTCGGCCCGCACCCGGATCGGCACGCGGGCGGTGATGACCATCATCGTGATTTTTCTCGTGTTCTCGGGGGTTGTCGGCGTCTTGTGGATGGGCGCCCATGACGTGCGCAGCGGCATGATGAGCGCGGGTGAACTGATCCAGTTCGTGATTTATGCCGTGATGGTCGCCGGTTCCGTCGGCGCCCTGTCCGAGATCTGGGGCGAGTTGCAGCGCGCCGCCGGCGCGACCGAGCGGATGGTCGAATTGCTGAACGCGACCGATCCGGTGAACGATCCGGCCAGCCCCCGCGCGCTGCCTGCCCCGGTGCGGGGCGAGATTGCGTTCGAGGATGTCACCTTCCGCTATCCGGCCCGGCCCGATACCTCGGCGCTCGATGCGGTCAGCCTGCATGTCCGCCCGGGTGAGACGGTGGCCCTCGTCGGCCCCTCTGGCGCGGGCAAGACCACGATCCTGCAACTCCTGATGCGGTTCTATGACCCGCAGGCGGGCCGCGTGACGCTGGATGGCGTCGATCTGCGCGACATGGCGCGGGCCGATTTCCGCCGCGCGATTTCGATGGTGCCGCAGGATCCGGTGATCTTTGCCACCTCGGCGCGTGAGAATATCCGCTTTGGCCGGCCCGAGGCCAGCGATGTCGAGGTCGAGGCCGCCGCCCGCGCCGCCGCCGCGCATGACTTCATCTCGGCCCTGCCCGAGGGCTATGACAGCTCTCTGGGCGACCGGGGCGTGATGCTGTCGGGCGGGCAGAAACAGCGCGTCGCCATCGCCCGGGCGATCCTGCGCGACGCCCCGGTGCTGCTGCTGGACGAGGCGACCTCGGCGCTGGACGCGGAATCCGAGCGGCTGGTGCAGCAGGCGGTCGAGGAACTGGCGCGCGGACGCACCACGCTGGTGGTTGCGCACCGCCTTGCCACCGTCAAACGCGCGGACCGGATCGTGGTGTTCGAGGCCGGGCGCATCGTCGCCATGGGCCGGCATGAGGAACTGGTGGCCGAGGGCGGCCTCTACGCCCGCCTTGCCCGGCTGCAATTCACCGACGGCACGGTCTGAGGGGGAAAAATCCGCCCGATTTCCCCCTCAGCCGCCGCGCCGTGGCGGCGGGGGCGCTCTGACGTTGCGTTCCGTTGGGCGGTTGAGCTTGGCAAAACCGCGCTTTGACGCCATCTTCCTTTGAACATCACGATAAGGCCCCCCATCAACGGGGCCATCAGGGGAGGATACCATGGGAGAATTCGCCAGCCGCGCGGATGTTTTGGCCATTGAGGCCGAAGGCAGTTGGGCCGAACGCCCGGTTGCCCGCACGATGTATCAGTTCATCAGCGCAACTGCCGCCCGCCATGGCGCCCGGCCCGCGATCAGCTATCAACTCCTGTCGGACCCGGCCTCGAAATCGCTGACCTACTCATGGTCAGAGTTGCAAGGCAAGGTCACACAGGCCGCCAATCTGTTCCGCAGCCTTGGTGTGGCCGAGGGCGATGTGGTGGCCTATGTGCTGCCCAACTGCCTTGAAACCGCGGTGACGCTCTTGGGCGGCGCCGTGGCGGGGATCGTCAACCCGATCAACCCCTTGCTGGAACCCGAACAGATCAGCGCCATCCTGCGCGAGACCAAGGCCAAGGTGGTGGTGACGCTGCGCGCCTTCCCGAAAACCGATGTGCCGCAAAAGGTGGCCGAGGCGGTGCGCCACGCTCCCACGGTCAAGACCGTGCTGGAGGTCGATCTGGTGCCCTATCTGTCTGGCGCCAAGCGGCTGATCGTGCCGCTGATCCGCCCCAAGAACCCGGTGCATCATTCGGCCAATGTGAAATCCTTTACCGCCGAACTGGCCCGCCAGCCCGCTGACCGCCTGACCTTTGCCGATCCGGCCGAGGATCGCGTCGCCGCCTATTTCCACACCGGCGGCACCACCGGCATGCCCAAGGTCGCCCAGCACAAGGTCTCGGGCATGGTCTATAACGGCTGGCTGGGTCAACGCCTGTTGTTCACCGAACAGGACAGCATCATGTGCCCGCTGCCGCTGTTCCATGTCTTTGCCGCCTATCCGATCCTGATGTCGGTCATCGCCTCGGGCTGCCATGTGGTCTTCCCGACGCCAGCCGGCTATCGCGGCGAGGGTGTGTTCGACAATCTGTGGAAACTGATCGCGCGGTACAAAAATACCTATCTGATCACTGTTCCCACCGCGCTCTCTGCCCTGATGCAGCGCCCGATTGATGCCGATATCTCCAGCCTCAAGAATGCCTTCTCGGGCTCGGCGCCGCTGCCGATCGAACTGTACAACCGCTTCAAAAAGGAAACCGGCATCGAGATCGTCGAAGGCTATGGCCTGACCGAATGCACCTGTCTGGTGTCGATCAACCCGCCGGGTGGCACCAAGAAAATCGGCTCGGTCGGGCTGCCCTTCCCCCACAGCCATGTGCGCATCCTGCTCAAGACCCCTGAAGGCTATCGCGAATGCGCCACTGACGAGATCGGCGAGATCTGCGTGGCCAGCCCCGGGGTCTTTGAAGGGTCAACCTATACCGAGGCCGACAAGAACCGCGACCTCTTTGCCGAGGGCCGCTTCCTGCGCACCGGCGATCTGGGCCGGATCGACGCTGATGGCTATCTGTTCATCACCGGCCGCGCCAAGGATCTGATCATTCGTGGCGGCCATAACATCGACCCGGCGATCATCGAAGAGGCGCTGATGGGCCATGAGGCCGTGGCCTTTGTCGGTGCCATCGGCCAGCCCGACCTGCATTCGGGCGAGTTGCCCTGCGCCTATGTCGAACTGGTCAAGGGCGCCTCGGTGACGGTCGAGGATCTGATGACCTATGCCACCCAGCATATCCACGAACGCGCAGCCCTGCCGAAATATATCGAGATCCTGCCGGAACTGCCGAAAACCGCCGTGGGCAAGGTGTTCAAACCCGATCTGCGCCGCATGGCGATCATCCGCATCTTCGATGCGGCCCTGGCCAAGGCCGGCCTGCCCGTGACCGTCACCAGCGTCGCCGAAGACAAGAAACGCGGCCTCGTCGCCCGGCTGACCAAGACCGGCCCCGCCAGTGACGAACAGGTGCAAGAGGTGCTGGGCGGCTTTACGAACCCATGGGACTGGGCGGCGTAAAGGCGCAATCCCTCTGACGCACTACCCCGGGGCCGCCGCTTATGCGGTGCTCAGCCCCGGGCGCCCCGGTTCAGGCGGTGAAACAAATGGGTAAAGGTCGCCGCCCCCAGCACCGGGATCAACAGATTGACCAGCGGCACCGACAAGGGCGCCGCCATCAGGATCCCGGCCAGCCAGATCTGCCCGGCATGGCGCCGCCGCAGCGCCTTGGCCCCCGCGCGCCCCAACCGCCGCATCGCCACCAGCGTGAAATATTCCCGCCCCAAGAGCAGCCCGTTCACCGCCCAGAACACCACCGGCACGAATGGCCCGGCAAAACCATAAAGGATAAAGGCGCCAAAGTTCACTGCCACCAGCAGGCCAAAGAAATTCAGACTGTCGATCAGCCCATCGCTCAGCGGCAGGCGCGGCACCGGCGGCAGATCGGGGTAATGCCGGTCCTCGACGGCCTTGGCCACATCCTCCAGAAACAAGCCGGTAAAGACCGAGGCAACCGGCATCATCAGAAACACCGACATCCCCAGCATGAACAGCGCCGAGGCCCATGAGAGCAGCGAATGCAGCCCCTCGACCGGGCCGACCAGCGGGATCGACAGGGTTTCGGGCAGCGCCCATTGGATCAGCATCAGCGCCAGCGCATAGACGCCGGTTAAGAGCGCCAGCGACAGCGCCACCCCCAGCCACAAGACCCGCCGGAACCGGCGGTCGCCAAGCTGCGTCAGGGCCTTGAAAAAATCGGTAAAGATCATCCTCGCCTCCGCCGGTCCTCAGGCCCGGCTCAACAGCCGGTCCAGATCGGGGCGGGGACGATCGGGCATCGGGGCCTCGCAGGTGCCGATATGAATGATCCCCGCCACCCGCTCGGCCCCCGTGCAGCCAAAGGCCTCGGCGGCAAAGACCGCATCATGCGCGGGCCAGCCCGTCAGCCATGAGGCCGCCCAGCCCGAGGCCGTGGCGGCATGGACGATATTCATGCACAGCGCCCCGGCCGACAGCAGTTGCTCGGCCTCGGGGATCTTGGCGACCGGCTTGGGGCTGGCGATCACCGCCACCGCCAGATGGCCCCGATCATACTGGCCGCGCCCCTTGGCGATCATCTCGTCGTCACCGCCGAGCGCCCGCGCCCGCGCCCCGGCCAGACCCGCCAGCCCCCCCATCGCCTCGGTCGGCACCGCGCCGGTGAACAGCTTTGCGGGCCGCGACTGGCGGCGGGCCATATACTCCAGAACGGCAGGGGTGGCAGGGGGCATGGGCAAATCCTCGGACATATGTGCCCCGGACCCTAAGCCCGCCCCGCGCGAAAGACCAGAGTACCTTGCCGCCCTGCGCCAGTTCGGGCAATCAGGGGGGCATGTCCAAGGGAACGTTTGCCGACCTCGCCCAGCCGGGCGCCGAATTCCGCGTTCGCGCCACCCCGCGCGCCCGTCGCGCGGCGCTGAGCCATGAGGACGGCCAGTTTCGCATCGCCGTCACCGCCCCGGCGGACGAGGGACGCGCCAATGCCGCCGTGACCGAGGCACTGGCCGAAGCCCTTGGCGTGGCCAAGACCCGTCTGACGCTGATCCGCGGGGCGACCGCGCGCGACAAGACCTTTCGTCTCGACTGACCCGGTCAGCCCGCCTTGGGGCGGCTGAGTCGGTAGCTCCCCTCGGGCAGGTCCAGCGCCGCTGCCAGATCGGCAAGCTGCGCCATCGACAGCGAGACGCGCACGACCTCACCCGTCATCGCATCTTCCTGCTCCAGCACAACGCAATCGTCAAAGGCGAGGATGGTCACATCCTCCATCAACCCCTCAGCCCCCGCGGCGAGGGGGGTGATGCCGGCGGGGCCGATTTCGTCTTCGAGGGTAAACATGGGGCCAGTCGGAGCCGCTTTCGCGCCCGCCGCAATGGGGGAAGCGCGGTCAGGATCGCATGTTGCTTTGCAGCCGCAAGGCCGCCGCGCGACGGTGCCCCTCTAGCTGTTCCGAGGCGCTTTGCCGGCAGGCCGGGGGGGCCAGCACCTCGACTGCCGACTGCTCCAGCCATTGATGCGTCGCGATCTTGACATACGACCCGACCCACAGCCCGCCGGTATAGCGCCCTGCACCCATGGTCGGCAGCGTGTGATTGGTGCCCGAGCATTTGTCGGAATAAACCACGCTCGCCCGCTCACCGATGAAGAGTGAGCCGTAATTGCTCAGCCGCGCGGCCAGTTCCTGCGGGTCGCGGGTGTGGATTTGCAGATGCTCGGCGGCAATCGCCTCAGAGCAGGCAATCATCGCGGCCTCACTGGCGCAAAGGATCACCTCGCCCCGGTCGCGCCATGCGGCACCTGCCACGGCGGCGGTGGAGAGCGTTTCCAGTTGCGCCGCCACCTCGGCCAGCACCGCATCAGCCAGCGCCGCATCGGTGGTGATCAGCCCGACGCGGGTGCGCGGGTCATGCTCGGCTTGTGCGAGGAGGTCGGTCGCCACCCCCTCGCCCCGGGCGGTTTCACCGGCGAGGATATAGATCTCGGACGGCCCGGCCGGCGCGTCGATCCCGACGGGGCCAAAGACCTGCCGCTTGGCCTCGTTCACAAAGGCATTGCCCGGCCCCATGATCTTGTCCACCGCCGGAATGGTCTCGGTCCCATAGGCCATGGCGGCAATCGCCTGCGCCCCCCCGCCGGGGAACCGGCGGGCGGCGCCCGAGAGGAGACCGCCGGCGCTCACCGCCGGAGGGGCGGTGGGCGGCAGGCGGGGGTTCGCCGTCCGCCACCCCGCCACACGCGCCGGCACCAAGGTCATCACCGGGGCCGAGAGCAGCGGGTAACGCCCCCCCGGCACATAGCAGCCCACGGTGCGGATCGGGATCACCCGGTGGCCCAGGTGCAGGCCGGGCAGGGGCTCTACCTCCAATGGCAGCATCGTCGCCAGTTGCGCCTGCGCAAAAGCGCGGACATTGGCGATGGCAAATTCGGTATCGGCCCGGGTCTGCGGGTCGAGCGCGGCCACGGCTGCGGCGCGTTCCGCCTCGCTCACCTCAATCGCGCCGACCTCGACCCCGTCAAAGCGCTGTGACAGCGCGCGCAGCGCCGCATCCCCGCCCGCGCGCACCTCGGCCAGAATCGCCCGCACTGTGCCGGCAATCGCGCCATCCTCGGCGGCGGCCTCGGGCAGGGGCGCCTTGATCCAGGTGATCTCAGCGGCAAAGGGGGCCATCAAGGGGTGCATCGCGATCTTTCCATATCCATCAGGGCTTTGCGCAGGGGCGCAATCGGCGGCAGGCTGGCATGGCGCGCGCGCCCGCTCAATCGCATTTGCGACATCGAGGGGCGGCTTGGGTCCCAGCGGCCCTTTTCCCCGGCGCCAAGACTGCTATCTTGGGCCAAGAACAAGATCGCCGGTCCGGTTCCGACACGCGGGCTGGGGGGCGACGCGACGACGGGGCAACGGCAAGGAAAGGGCAGGGCAGCAATGCGTCTGGCATCATTGGCACTTCTGGCGGCGGGCGGTCTTTCGGCCTGCGTGCCGGTGACGACGACCCCGGGCAGCGCCCCGCCCCCACCGCCCTCGGCCACGACAGGGGCCGGCGGGCGCCTGACGCCGGAACTTGCGGCGCAGAACTTCGTGACCGTCCTCGACCGGGTCGAGCCGGTGGCCGAGGCGGTCTGCCGGGCTGAACGCCCCACGACCAATTGCGATTTCCTGATGGTGGTCGATGACCGTCCGGGCCAGCCGCCCAATGCCTTTCAGACGCTGGACAGTCAGGGCCGGCCCATCGTCGGCTTTACCCTCGCCCTGATCGCCGATGCCCGCAATGCCGATGAGATTGCCTTTGTCATCGGGCATGAGGCCGCGCATCACATCGCCAATCACATTCCCCAGACGCAGCAGACTGCCGCGACCGGGGCCATTCTTGCCGGTATCCTTGCCAGTGCCACCGGCGCCTCGCCCGACCGGGTGCGCGCGGCGCAAGAGGCCGGCGCCGCCTTTGGCGCCCGCACCTATGCCAAGGATTTCGAGCTGGAGGCCGATGCGCTGGGGGCGCGCATCACCCTGCGCGCGGGCTATGACCCTTTGCGCGGCGCGGCCTTCTTCGACCGGCTGCCCGATCCGGGCGATCAGTTCCTGGGCACACACCCGCCCAATGCGCAGCGCAAAGAAACCATCCGCCGGATCGTTGCCGGCACTCGCTAATCCGGCCGGCTACCCTAGCTGATCCT
>CALLZQ010000669.1 GCA_937858255.1 uncultured Tabrizicola sp. | reverse complement strand
CGGGCGTATAGCTGGGCCAGCTCGGCCCGGCGCGGCATCTTGTTGCGGACGAGGAACTGCAATTCGGTGCGGAACAGACCCACGCCTTCGGCGCCCGACCCCTCAAGGCTGGGCAGATCGGCCATCAGCCCGGCGTTCATGTTCAGTGCGATGGTCTGGCCGCAGCGGGTCAGCGCCGGCAGTTGCCGCAGGCTGGCATAGCGCTTTTGCGCCTCGGCCTGCATGGCGATCTTGTCGCGAAAGGCGCGGGCGACGGTTTCCTCGGGGCGCAGATGGGCGATGCCCTGATCGCCATCCACAAGAATATGGTCGCCGTTCAGCGCCTCGGTGGTGATGCGGCTTGCGTTGATCACCAGCGGGATGGCCAGGGCGCGGGCGACAATCGCGGCATGGCTGCCGACGCTGCCCTCTTCCAGCACCACCCCGCGCAGGTTGCGCCCATAGTCCAACAGTTCCGCCGGCCCGATATTGCGCGCGACCAGCACCGGGTTTTCCGGCATTTCAGCGCCCGTGTCCTGCCCCTGTCCGGTCAGATGCCGCAACAGGCGGTTCGACAGGTCATCCAGATCCGACAGCCGCTCGCGCAGATAGGCATCCTCGACCTGCTCCAGCCGGGCGCGGGCGGCGGATTGTTCCTTTTCGACCGCCGCCTCGGCGGACAGACCGCGCATGATGTCCTCTTCCATCCGGCGCAGCCAGCCGCGCGAATTGGCGAACATCCGATAGGCCTCAAGGACCTGAACCTGATCCTTGTCGAGGCTTTCGGCCGCCAGCAGATCGTCGATCGAGACGCGCAGCTTGCCCACCGCCTCGCGGATACGGTCGATCTCGGCCAAGGGGTCGTCAGCCACGGGGTTGGTCACGACCACCCGCGGCTCATGCAGCCAGACATGGCCTTCGGCGGCGCCCTCCTGACCCGTGCCGCCGCGGAACATCGCCGGCTGGCGATGCAGCGCCGTCATGCCGCTGTCATCCGAGGTAAACGCGCCCAGTTCGGTCATCTCGGCCAGCACCATGGCGACGACTTCCAGCGCGTAGATCTCATCGTCTGAATAGCTGCGGGCGATCTTGGACTGGACGACCAGCACCCCCAGCTTTTCCCCGACCCGCTGGATCGGCACGCCGAGAAAGCTGGAATAAATCTCTTCGCCCGTCTCGGGCATATAGCGGAAACCCTTTTCCGCCGGGGCGTCGGCGGTATTGACCGCGCTGTTGGTGCGCGCCACACGGCCCACCAGACCCTCGCCCAGTTTCATGCGGGTCTTGTGGACGGCTTCTTTCTTCAGACCTTCGGTCGCGCAGAGTTCAAGCGTTTCAGTGTCGCGGAACAGATAGATCGAGCAAACCTCGGTCTTCATCGAATCCGCGATCAGATGGGTGATCCGGTCAAGCCTGTCCTGACCGCCGCCCGTGGTCGCCAGCGTGTCGCGCAGACGCCGCAACAATTTGCGGCTTTCGGTTTCTGTCCGGTCCGGCATCAACGTTCCTGCCTTTGTTTCCCGACCCGCAACAGGGCCGGATATTCGTCTTAAATCACAGGCGGCCCGGAAACGAAACGTCAAGCCGCGCAAAGGTCTTGCCCCAATGCCGGGGCGGGCGAAAGGCAATGCGGCCCATCAATCGACGGGCCGCGCGGATTATTGCCTGAATTTTGGGCAGATGCACAGCGCCCGGGCAGGGCGTTGGCCGTCAGACCTTGTGCAGATCAAAGCAGTCGTGCAGCGCCTGTACCGCCAGTTCCATATATTTGCGGTCGATCAGCACCGAGATCTTGATTTCAGAGGTCGAGATCACCTTGATGTTGACGTTTTCGGCCGAGAGGGCCGAGAACATCTTGGCCGCAACACCCGCATGGCTGCGCATGCCGATGCCGACCACCGAAACCTTGGCCACATCGGTGTCGATGATCAGATCGTCATATTTGATCTTGCCGGCGGCCTGCGCGTCTTCCAGCGCCTTCTTGGCCCGCTCAACCTGATTGATCGGGCAGGAAAAGGTCATGTCGGTGACGGCGCCGGGATGGGCCTCGTCATAGTCCTTTTCGCTGATGTTCTGCACGATCATGTCGACATTGACGCCGGCATCGGCCAGCGGCCCGAAGATGGCGCTGGCAACGCCGGGGCGATCCTCGATGGTAAAGAGAGTGATCTTGGCCTCTTCGCGCGAGAAGGCGATGCCGGAGACGACTTTGGATTCCATGATTTCCTCCTCGCCGCAGACGAGTGTTCCAGACGTTTCATCGGTGTCTTCAAAGGACGACAGCACCCGCAGACGCACATTATAGCGCATCGCAAGTTCAACCGAGCGGGTTTGCAGAACCTTGGCGCCCAGCGAGGCCAGTTCCAGCATCTCTTCAAAGGCGATCTTGTCCATCTTGCGCGCCTTCGAGCTGACGCGCGGGTCGGTGGTATAGACACCATCCACATCGGTGTAGATATCGCAGCGCTCGGCCTCAAAGGCGGCGGCAAAGGCCACGGCGGTGGTGTCCGAGCCGCCCCGGCCCAGCGTGGTCACGCGGCCCTCGGCCGACACACCCTGAAAGCCCGCGACAACCGCGACCTTGAAGCCTTCGGCGAATTTCGCATCCAGATTCTCGCGCGGGATCGACATGAACCGGGCCGAACCATGGGCCGAGGTGGTGTTGATCGGCACCTGCCAGCCCTGCCAGCTGCGTGCCGGAATGCCCATCTCTTGCAGGCGCAGCGCCATCAGCCCGGCGGTGAATTCGCGCGCGTCGTAGAGCTTGGAGGTGGTCTCGACCCAGCCGACCAGTTCGTTGGTCTTGCCGGACATGGCCGAGACGATGACGATCACGTCATAGCCGCGCTCGACCTCTTTCTGCACCTTCTTCGCGGCATTTTCGATCCGCTCAAGATTGGCGACCGAGGTTCCGCCGAATTTCATCACGAGAAGCGGCACAAGATCCTCCCAGGCCGGATGCAAGTTGCGCGCGCTTCTTATGCAAGGCGGCATGGCTGCGCAAGGGCTTATCGCCGGACAACTGGCCGCAGCCGGGCCTTGGGGGGCGGACCTTAGTCGAGCCTGTAGTTCACGGGCGACAGTGGCGGCGGCACCACCTCGCCCAGAGGCGGGGCAAGGCTGATCTCGGCGGTGCGGCACATTGCATCCAGCGGCAGACCGTTGCCGGTCTGGCCAAAGGGATGCGCCAGTTCCTCGGTCACTTCGGCAAGGCCAAAGAAGGTGTAGCCGACGACCACCGTGAACAGCGGTGTCAGCCAGCCGGCACTGTCGATCAGCGCAAGCGGCAAGAGCAGGCAATAGATCCAGGCAGTCCGAAACACCAAGAGCGAATAGACATAGGGCAGGGGGGTGGCCTGAATCCGCTCGCACCCGGCCTGCGCAAGGGCGATCCCGGCGATACGCTGCGACAGGCTGCGGGCGCCGAACCCGTCCAGCCGCCCGGCCGCCGCCTCGGCACTCAGGGTCGCCGTCATCTCATCCAGCGCCAGATCGGGGCCGGCGGTCTCTGGCAAACCCGCCTCTGCGGCAAAACGCAACGCGGTCGCATCGCCCGTCAGCCGCCGCAATCGCGCGCGGTGCAGATACAAAAAGGCCCGCATCAAGCGCAACAGCCGCGCCCGCGCGGCGGCGCTTCCCGCGGCGGGCAGGAACAGCATCGCCCCGCGCGGCCGGCTGCGGGGATCGGCAATTAGCCCGCCCCAGAGCTTGCGCGCCTCCCACCAGCGGTCATAGGCGGCATTGTTGCGAAACCCCAGAAACAGCGACAGCGCCACGCCGAACAGGGCAAAGGCCCCGCTGCCGGGATGGGCGAGCCTCATGATCGCCCCGTCCGCCCAGACCAGCGCCGCCGACCACAGCGCCAGAAACACCAGAACCGGCGCGATCCGCGGCAGGATCGAGCCGCGCATCGCGAACAAGAGTTCCACCGCCCCGGGTTTGTCGCGGACGATCATGGCGCGCGGGGCCTAGAGCGCGCGCCAGCCGATGTCGCGGCGGCAGAAGCCCTCGGGCCAGTCGATGCCACCCACCATCGCATAGGCGCAGGCATGGGCCTCGGCCAAAGTCTCGCCCCGGGCGGTGACATTCAGCACCCGCCCGCCATTGGCGGTCAGGCGACCCTCATGGCGGCGGGTGCCGGCGTGAAACACCATCTGCCAACTGGATTCCGGGATCGCCTCCAGCCCCTTGATTTC
Source organism: uncultured Tabrizicola sp. (assembly GCA_937858255.1). Classification (GTDB taxonomy): domain Bacteria; phylum Pseudomonadota; class Alphaproteobacteria; order Rhodobacterales; family Rhodobacteraceae; genus Pseudotabrizicola. The sequence goes on along the minus strand of CALLZQ010000669.1, from coordinate 126 downwards.
CGTGCCCTTCTGATAGCTGCCGGGATAACCCTCGGCCGCCATGACCACGGTCAGCGCATGATCCTCGGCCCAGTTCACCCGCGCCTCGGCCAGACGCTCTTCGGCACAGGCCAGCATCAGATCCAG
>CALLZQ010000668.1 GCA_937858255.1 uncultured Tabrizicola sp. | reverse complement strand
GCCCCTTCATCCCGGATGCGGCGGCAACGATGATGGCCGCGCTGAATTGCGATGACTGGACCTGGCCCGAACATGTCTCGGAGGCGATCCGCATCCTGCCGCCCGGCCATGCTTTCTCTGTGCCGGAAAACCTGTTCCGCAAGATCACCGATGAAGAACGGGCCGAATGGCAGGCCCGCTTTGCCGGGACGCGGGGCTGACGGGTGGCGAATGCCGCCTGGCAATTGGTGCTGGTTCTCTGGGGTGAGAAATACCCGGTGGCCGAGGTCAATCATCTGATCGACACCATCACGGCCCGTGCCGACCCGCAGCCTGCGCGCATCACGCTCTTGACCGACCGGCCCCGGCCGGGGCTGCGCGCGGGGGTCGATGTGGGCGATATGCCGGCGTTTTTCCTCAACCCCGAATTCCTGCGCGGTGGCTGTCAGGCCAAGCTCTGCATGTTCGAGGCAGGGCTGGTGCCGGGCGATCTGCCGGCGGTCTTTGTCGATATCGACACGGTGGTGTTCGGTAATCTCGCGCGCCTCGTGGGGCTGATGACTGACCGCCGGACAATTGCGATCTTTCAAAGCGCCGTCCTGCCCTTTGGCGCCTTTGCCCGCTGGCTCTACCGGCGTACAGGTGGCCGCCGCTATGCACGCGGCAATTCCTCGATCGTGGTCTATCACCCGGCAGAAACCACCCATATCGCCGCCCGTTTCCGCGAACTTTTCGCGCAGCACGGCTTAAGCGGCTTTCGCCCCATGGTCGCAGATGAGCGGTTTATCAGTTGGGCGCATCAGCCGCATATGCGGGCGATTCCGCGCGATATGGCGGTAAAACTGCCGACCGAATTCATGCTGCCATGGCGGTGGCTGATCTTGATGCGCGCGCGGCTGCCTTGGGTGCGGGCGCGCTGGGGGCGGCTGATCGCCGTGACCCTACCGGGGGTAGAGGTCAAGGGCGAGGCGCTGCTGACCCTGCCCGACGGTGCCGAGGTTGTGGACCGCAAGGGCCGCCGCCTGATCTGGTCCGAGGCAGCCCTCGGCCCGGTCAAAGCCAGGCTGACCGAATATTATCGCGCATTGAACAGCAGAGCGGAGGCAGACAGATGATCCTTGGCCATATCGGGGCGCGCAAAGGCTCTAAGGGCGTGCCGGGCAAGAACTTTCGCCCGCTCTGCGGCAAGCCGCTGATCGACTGGTCGCTGGATCAGCTTTTCGCCAACCCTCGCGTCGGCGCGGTTGTTGTCTCGACCGATGACGAAGCAATCTATGAACATGCGGTCAAACGTGGTGCGCTTGAGATCGGGTTGCGCCCGGCGGAACTGGCCACCGATACTGCGCCGAAATGGGGGGTCTGGCAACATGCCCTGAACGCCGCCGAGGTGATGACGGGGCCGGTCTCGGCCTTTCTGGATCTGGATTGCACCTCGCCCCTGCGAATACCGGCGGATATCGACGGCGCCCTCGATCTTTTCAAAAACGAACATCCCGACATGGTGATGAGCGTCTGTGAGGCGCGAAAGAATCCCTATTTCAACCTTGTTGAACCGGATGCCTCGGGCGCCCTGCATGTCTCGAAACCGCTGCCCGGCGGGGTCTGGGCGCGGCAGGATGCGCCCGTGGTCTATGAGCATGTGGGTGTGGTCTATGTGGTCGCACCCGATTATCTGCGGCGGGCCAAGACGATTTACGAAGGCCGGGTCTTGCCTTTCGTCCTGCCGGCCGAGCGTTGCCATGACATCGACACGCCCTATGATTTCCGTCTGGTCGAGTTCCTCTTGAACGAGCAACTGGCCGCCGGCACGATCAAGGTCTGACCGCCGCCAGCAGCGCCGGAATGGCCGCCAAGGTCCGCGCCGTTGCATCGCGCTGCGAGGCGACAAAACCCTCAATCGCGGCGGCATCGGGGCGCCATCCGGCGATCAGATGGCGGGCCAGTTCTTCGCCGCCCGCACAGCGCAGCGCCACCCCTGCCGCCTCGGCCTCGAAAAACGGAAATTCGATGGTCTGCACATGCGGCCCGGTCAGAACCGGCAGCCCAAGGACCAGCGCCTCGGAAATATTGTGCGATCCCTTGGGGTTAAAGCCTCC
>CALLZQ010000667.1 GCA_937858255.1 uncultured Tabrizicola sp. | reverse complement strand
GCAGGGCGATGTTCTGGGCTTTGAATATGAGAACCTGATTTGATCAGATCTTGAATGATCGCCCCAAGCGGTTATGACAGGGGACAGGTTTTCAATCGGCCGCCCCGGCGTGGCCGGGATCCCGGATGGGCGATGGACGCTGAGACGACGCGCAAGATACCGACCCATGAGGTCACCTATTCCCGCCTGCGGGACATGATCCTTTATGGGCATCTGGAGCCGGGGGCTGCGGTCACCATTCAGGGGCTGGTGGCGGAACTGGGCGCCGGCATGACCCCGGTGCGCGAGGCGATCCGGCGGCTCTCGGCCGAAGGGGCGCTGGAGGCGCAGGGCAACCGCCGGGTGGTGGTGCCCAAGATGACGGCGGCGATGCTGGATCAGGTGGCCTTTGCCCGTCTGACCATCGAGCCGCGTCTGGCCGAGATGGCGGCGGCGCATCTGACGCCCGAACTGATCGAGGCGCTGCAAAAGATCGACAACCGGGTGGACCGCACGGTGCAGGCCGGCGATGTGCCGGGCTATCTGGAATCGAACCACGCCTTTCACTTTTGTCTCTATGAGGCGTCGCAGGCGCCGGTGCTGGTGGATATGGCGCGGTCGATGTGGCTGCGCTTTGGCCCGGCCCTGCGGGTGGTCTGCGCCCGCTTTGGCCGCGATGCGCTGCCCGACCGGCATTTCGACGCGCTTGCCGCGATGCGGGCGGGCGATGCCCATGCGCTGCGCGGCGCGATTGAAAGCGACATCGCGCAGGGCATTGATCAGGTCCGCGCGGCGCTGGTTCAGGGTGAGATTTGACCGCCCGTCTTGCCCGGAAACGGTGCCGGATGCCGCTGGGCGAATAATTTGATCAAATTCCTTGAAAGCCGGCGGTGAAGCGCCTATCCTGCCGCAAAGACGGGGCGATGCGCCCTGCCGATTCCGAAGGGGGATGCGATGAACAAGCCGATCACCAATCATTTGCCGACCGCCGAGCTTCAGGCGCTGGATGCGGCGCATCACTTCCATCCCTTCACCGACAAGGCGGGTCTGGCGGCCAAGGGCGCAAGGGTCATCACCCGGGGCGAGGGCGTCTGGCTGACCGACAGCGAGGGCGAGCGGATCATCGACGGCATGGCCGGCCTGTGGTGCGTCAACATCGGCTATGGCCGCCGCGAAATGGGGCAGGCCGCTGCCCGCCAGATGGATGAGCTGGCCTATTACAACACCTTTTTCCAGACCACCCATGTCCCGGCCATCGCCCTAGCTGCCGAGATTGCCAAGCTGGCGCCCGGCGATTTGAACCATGTGTTCTTTGCCGGCTCGGGGTCCGAGGCGAATGACACCAATATCCGCCTTGTCCGCCGCTACTGGCAGGTCAAGGGCCAGCCGGACCGCAACATCATCATCGGGCGCTGGAACGGCTATCACGGTTCGACCATGGGCGGCGGCAGCCTTGGCGGGATGAAGCCGATCCATGCCCATGGCGGCAAGATCGACGGCATCGAGCATATCGGCCAGCCCTATTGGTGGGGTGAGGGTGGCGACATGTCCGAGGATGACTTCGGCCTGATGCGCGCCCGCGAGTTGGAGGCAAAGATCCTCGAACTGGGGGCCGAGCGGGTCGCCGCCTTTATCGGTGAGCCGATTCAGGGGGCCGGCGGGGTGATCGTACCCCCGGCAACCTACTGGCCCGAGATCCAGCGGATTTGCGACAAATACGGCATCCTCTTGATCGCCGATGAGGTGATCACCGGCTTTGGCCGCACCGGCAACTGGTTTGGCAGCCAGACCTTTGGCATCCGCCCGCATATCATCACCATCGCCAAGGGCCTGTCCTCGGGCTATGCGCCCATCGGCGGCTCGATCATCTGCGACGAGGTGGCCGAGGTGGTCGGCTCGGGCGGCGAGTTCTTCCACGGCTACACCTATTCCGGCCATCCGGTCGCGGCGGCGGTGGCGCTGGAAAACCTGCGGATCATGCAGGAAGAGGGCGTTGTCGAACATGCCCGCGACGTGGCGCATCCCTATCTCAAGGCCCAGTGGGACAAGCTGGTCGAGCATCCGCTGGTGGGCGAGGCCAAGCTGGTCGGCCTGATGGGCTCGATCGCGCTGACCCCCGACAAGGCGCGCCGCGCCAAATTCGCCAGCGAAGAGGGCAAGGTCGGCTATCGTTGCCGCGAGCGCTGCTTTGCCAATAACCTTATCATGCGCCATGTTGGCGACCGGATGATCATCTCGCCGCCTTTGGTGATTACCAAGGACGAAATCGACATCCTGATGACCCGCGCCCGCAAGAGCCTTGATGAATGTTATGAGGGGCTGGTCAAGGACGGCATGTTCGTCGCCAAAGAGGACTAAAGGCCGGCGTCCCCGTCGGGGGGCGTTTGACAGCGTCACCAAGCTTAATGGATTGCGCTGCGCTACTGCCTTGCCGAAAACGATTGGGCCGCCTGAAAGGGTGGCCCTTTTGCTTTAGAAACCGATGCGCATCCGAGAAAGTTCTTCCGGTTGTCGAAACTCAGCGCCTGATTCCTGGAAGTGAAGAGAGATTTCAGCCGCTCGCCTGATCAGTTCCGTTAGTTGTTTCATTGACATACTCTCCAGCCGCTGTTCTTCGGCCTGTATCTCAAGGCTGAGCTTGTCACAGGAGATCTTGATCTGATGGTTGGCCATCTCGTCGGTCGATAGCTCTCGCCTATGCAGAGACAGCGGCGCCATATTATGCTGCATATCCCACTTCTGCCGGTTGGCCTCAAATTTCTCCGCCAATAACAAATAGTCTGAACGTGCCTTTTACGATAGCTTCCTGCGCTCTTAATCGCATCGCAAACAGGCTTTTTTCTTCGTTTGCTGCAATCGCTATCTTTGCAAGTTTGTTGGCGTTGACCGAATAAACCAGCGCTATCGCCGCAATCAGAATGGAGAGAATTTCCGTCAATTTTGAAATGAGGATTTCTTCGATGTACCCCATGACTTTCACCGGCGTCGTTATAATGATGACCGTTCATATCGTAAGGGCTGTGCCTACGTTCAAGTAATCAAGTGATGATTTTAGATCCTATTTAATCTAGCAGCGTTACTCGCCCCATTCTGCATTTCGGATCGAGTTTCGGGACCGAGAACTCCTCCAACGAGATCGAGCCGATTCTGCCTCAGACCCATGCTTTGAGTCGAGAACTGGTGATTGGACATCCGATCCGTCCGCGTGGACCAGCTTTTCAAGGAGAACGGAACTCTGCAAGATGGCGAGAACCGGATCAAAGGGTCTGGCGGAGCGCTTTGCCCCGGTCCAGCGTTTCATCCGATCATCGCCTGCCGGTCCGGTGTTCCTTTCTCTGCGCATCGCCTTGAGTTTGGGCAGCAAGGCCAATACACCTTGGGAAAGACGAACAAGGAACACGCCATGCGCATTCAAGACGATCTGGCCCATGCCATCGGGAACACGCCGCTGATCAAGCTGAAGAAGGCATCCGAGATGACCGGGTGTACCATCCTTGGCAAATGTGAGTTCCTGAACCCCGGCCAATCGGTCAAGGACCGGGCGGCGCTCTACATCATCAAGGATGCGGTGGCCAAGGGCCTGCTCAAGCCCGGCGGCACGATTGTCGAGGGGACGGCGGGGAACACCGGGATCGGCCTTGCGCTGGTGGGGGCGAGCATGGGTTTCAAGACCGTGATCGTCATTCCCGAGACGCAGTCGCAGGAAAAGAAGGACATGCTGCGGCTGGCGGGGGCGGAACTGGTGCAGGTGCCGGCGGCGCCTTACAAGAACCCCAACAACTATGTGCGCTATTCGGGCCGTCTGGCCGAGGCGCTGTCGCGGACCGAACCCAATGGCGCGATCTGGGCCAACCAGTTCGACAATGTGGCCAACCGTCAGGCGCATATCGAGACGACGGGGCCGGAAATCTGGGAGCAGACCGGCGGCAAGGTGGACGGGTTCATCTGCGCGGTCGGCTCTGGCGGGACGCTTGCGGGTGTGGGCATGGCGCTGCAACCCAAGGGGGTCAAGATCGGGCTGGCCGACCCCGAGGGGGCGGCGCTGCATTCCTTCTACACCACCGGCGAATTCGCCTCGCCCGGATCGTCGATCACCGAGGGGATCGGGCAGGGGCGGATCACTGCGAACCTCGAAGGGTTCACCCCCGATTACAGCTATCGCATCCCCGATGCCGAGGCGCTGCCCCTGGTCTTTGACATGCTGTCGGATGAGGGGCTGTGTCTGGGCGGATCCTCGGGGATCAATATCGCCGGGGCGATCCGCATGGCGCGCGAGATGGGGCCGGGGCATACCATCGTGACGATCCTGTGCGATTACGGCAACCGCTATCAGTCCAAGCTGTTCAACCCGGCCTTCCTGAAGGAAAAGGGGCTGCCGGTGCCGGAATGGCTGGACCGGGCGCCGCAGGCGCTGCCGACGGTGTTCGAGGACGCATGATCCGTTCCGGGGCAGGGGTGTTGCGGGCGGCGGGGCTGGCCCTGCTGCTGGGGCTGACGGCTGTCATGCCGCTGGCGGCGCAGGACGGGCCGGTGCAGGGCACCGCGCCGCCGATCACGGCCCCCACGACCCCGACCCCGGGCACCGTCACCACCTTTGATGCCGGGGAAACCCCCAGCGTCAGCGCCAAGGGCGCCACGGCGACCACTACCGCCGCGCCCTCGGATCTGGATTATACCGCTTGGGAGGCCTTGGCCGGACGGGCTGAAAAGGCGCTGGAAAACGCCCAAAGCTCTTCGGTAACGCTGGAACTCCTGCGCGCGCAGGTGTCTGACTGGCGCGAGTCCTTTCTGGTGGCGCAGAATGCCAATGCCTCGCGCATTGCGACGCTGCGTGAGCAGATCGCCGCACTGGGCCCCGCGCCCGAAGAGGGTGCCACCGAGGCGGCAGAGATCGCCGCGCGGCGTCAAGAGCTGAACGCGCAATTAAACACGCTTCAGGCCCCCGGCATTGCCGCCGAAGAGGCCTATCGCCGCGCCGATGGCCTGATCCGCGAGATTGACCGGGTGCTGCGCGACCGGCAGGCGGATGAGCTGCTGAAACTCTTGCCCTCGCCGCTGAACCCGGCGAACTGGCCGGCGGCATGGACGGCGCTGACCGATGCGGCGGGGACTTTGCTGCATGAGGTGACGACCCGCTGGCGCCTGCCGACAGCGCAAAGCCAATTGGTCGATAACCTGCCGGCGATCCTCTTTCTGCTGGCCCTGTCGCTGGGGCTGATCTGGCGCGGGCGCGGGCTGGTCGAGGCCGGGATCAACCGGCTAATCCGGCAGTCAACCGCGCGGGGCCTGCGCATTTCGGCCTTTGTGCTGTCCTTGGGGCAGATCGTCATTCCGACCATCGGCGCCGTGGCCTTGAGCGAGGCGCTGAAACTTTCGGGCATGATCGGGATCGTCGGCACTGTGGTGGCCGACGTGCTGCCAGCGGCGGGGTTTCTGGTCTTTGCGCTGTACTGGCTGGGGGGGCGGCTGTTTCCCAAGGCCGACATGGGTCTGCCGCTGCCATTGGGGCCTGAGGCACGGGCCGAGGGGCGGTTTCTGGCCACCTTTTATGGCTTGCTGCTGGGGCTAGAGACGCTGCGACGGGCGGCGATGAACCTGCCGGCGGAAAGCGATGCGGCGGCGGCTGTCCTCGATTACCCCTTCCTTGTCGTGGCGGCGGTGATCCTGTGGCGGGCCGGGCGGCTGCTGCGTCTGGCCGGCAGCGGCGCGGCCTCGGAGGCCAATCCCGAAGAAGCGGGCGGTTTTCGCGCGCGCACACTGTCGCTCTTGGGTCAATTGGCCATGGCCATTGGCATTATCGGGCCGGTGCTGGGGGGCATCGGCTATATCGCGGCGGCCTCGGCGCTGATCTATCCGGCGGCGACTTCGCTGGGCCTGATCGGCATGATCTTCATCGTGCAGATGCTGGTCGGCGATCTTTATGCGCTGATCACCCGCAATGAGGATGGCGCCCGTACCGCGCTGGTGCCGGTGCTGATCGGCTTTGCGCTGGTGCTGGCCTCGATCCCTGTCTTTGCGCTGATCTGGGGCGCGCGGGTGTCGGACATCACCGAGGTCTGGACGCGGATGCGCGAAGGGTTCCAGATCGGCGAGACGCGAATCTCACCCACCGATTTTCTGGTCTTTGCCGTGGTCTTTGCCATCGGCTTTACCCTGACGCGGCTGTTTCA
>CALLZQ010000666.1 GCA_937858255.1 uncultured Tabrizicola sp. | reverse complement strand
CTGGCCCTTTTGCCGCTCGATGTCGATAAAGGTCCGATAGCGGCCTTCGTCATGCAGACGCTGCAGGGCGGTGTCGAGGGCGGCATCGTAATTCATCGTCATCTCCTTGGCTTTGGCCCGGCGCGGGTTGGTCTGCGACCGGGCTGGCGGCACTAAACCCGCAACCGGCGGGTCAATCCTTGACTTGGGTCAATTAAAGATGTGGCGAAAGTAGGCAATTCGTCGCCCCACCCTATTACATATTCACGATATATGAATATGTCGCAACCTTTTTGACGCACGGTGATGCGGGCGCCGGTCAGTTTGCCGGCGCGACCTCCAGCACCACGACGCAAGCCTCACCGCCCTTTCGCGCCGCATCGCAGGCGGCGGTGGCGGCCTTGGCGGCGGCGGCGGCATCGGGCAGTTCGGCCAGTGCGATGGCCGAGGCCACAGGCTTGCCCTCGCGGATCACCCCCTCGCCCGGGGCGGCGGCCAGCGCGGCAAAACCCTTGGCATTCGGCACGAACAGCGAGAGCGCCTGTTCATTGGTCAAGACGAGGCGCAGCGTCGCCAGTTCATCTGCCGCGAGGAAGGGATGCACATAGAGCCGCACCGCCGAGGCGCCCAGCTTGGCCTCTTCGATGGCGACCTCTCCTGCCGGGGCTGCCCCAGCCAGCGCCGCCAGTACGGCGGTGACCTTGATCGTCCTGACCATATCTACCATCACATTCCCTCGCCTGCGCGTGATTACGGGGCCGCTTTACACCAGCCCCGCCGCTCTGGACAGGGGCTTGTCAGATGATAGTTTGGCCCGCCGGATCAATTTTCCAAGAGCCAGAGAGGGTTTTGCGATGTCCTTGTCATCTGTCCTGTCGCGTATCGACAGCGATTTGCCGCAGGCGCTGGACCGCCTGATGGAATTGCTGCGCATCCCCTCGATCTCGACCGATCCGGCCTATAAGGACGATTGCGCCCGCGCCGCCGATTGGCTGGTCACGGATCTGCAAAGCCTCGGCTTCGAGGCCGCAAGCCGCCCGACTCCAGGGCACCCGATGGTGGTGGCCCATGGTGGCAGCGGCGGGCGGCATCTGCTGTTTTACGGGCACTATGACGTGCAACCGGTTGACCCGCTGGCGCTGTGGCATCGTGACCCCTTTGACCCCGAAATTCAGGACAGCCCGAGGGGGCAGGTGATCCGGGCGCGGGGCGCCTCGGATGACAAGGGGCAGCTCATGACCTTTCTGGAGGCGCTGCGGGCCTGGAAGGCCGAGCATGGCACCCTGCCCTGCCGCCTGACGATCTTTCTGGAGGGCGAGGAGGAATCCGGCTCGCCCTCGCTGGTGCCCTTCATGCAGGAACATGCCGCCGAACTGAAAGCCGATCTGGCCCTGATCTGCGATACGGCGCTGTTTCAGGACACCGCGCCGGCCATCGTGACCATGCTGCGTGGCCTTCTGGGCGAAGAGATAACCCTGCGCGGGCCAAGCAAGGATTTGCATTCGGGCATGTATGGCGGCGCGGCGATCAACCCGATCCGGGTGCTGACGCGCATCCTTGGCGGGTTGCACGATGGCGAGGGCCGGGTACAGGTGCCAGGATTTTATGAGGGGGTGAGCGAATTGCCCGAGGCGATCCGGGCGCAATGGCAGGCGCTGTCCTTTGATCATGCGCGGTTTCTGGGCGAGGTCGGGCTGTCGGTCCCGGCAGGAGAGACGGACCGCACCCCGCTGGAAATGCTCTGGTCGCGCCCGACTGCCGAGATCAACGGCATCTGGGGCGGCTATACCGGCAGCGGTTTCAAGACCGTGCTACCCGCCGAGGCCCATGCCAAGGTCAGCTTCCGTCTGGTCGGCGATCAGGATCCGCTGGCGATCCGCGAAAATTTCCGCGCCTGGGTGACGGGACAACTGCCCGCCGATTGCAGCGTTGAATTCCATGGCCATGGCGCCGGGCCGGCGGGGGTGATGGCCATTGACGATCCGGCCTTTGAGGCAGCCCGGGCCGCCTTGGGCGAGGAATGGGGCCTCCCCGCCGCCTATATCGGCTGCGGCGGCTCGATCCCCATCGCGGGCTATTTCCAGACGGTGCTGGGGATGGATGCCATGCTGATCGGCTTTGCCCGCGATGACGACCAGATCCATTCGCCGAACGAGAAATACGATGTCGAATGTTTTCACAAGGGCATCCGGTCATGGGCGCGGCTGTTGGACAAGCTGGCGTCCTGACGGGCCAAAGGCGGGGGGCTGTCTGCCCCCCGGGGATTTCGCGGGCGAAATCCCTCCCCCCGAGGATATTTGTGGACAGAAAATGGGGGAACGGGCGCTTAGAGCCGCTGATAGAGGGATTGGTAGGCTGAGGGGCGGAAGCCTTCGGCGGCGGTTTCCTGCCAGATTGCCGCCTCAAGCCAGGCCGGATTGATCTCGCCCCCCCAGCCGGGGGTATCGGCGATGGGCACGGCGCCCGCCGTGACGCGAAACGGATCGCCCAGAAACAGATCCTGTTGCCAGGGGTAGTAGTCTGGCCCCTCGATGGAAAACTCGAGATAGGGGCCAGCGTTGGGCAGCGCCTTGAGCAGATGCATGGTGGCCAGCGTGACCAGCGAGAGATTGGCGGCATGCGGCGTGCAGGGCAGGCCCGCCTCGGCAGCCATGCGCGCGACGGTCAGGGTGCGGGAAAGGCCGCCCATATACATGATGTCGGGCTGAACCACATCGACCGCGCGCAGCGCAATCATCCGACGCCATGTCGCCAGATCCCAATCCTGTTCGCCGCCGGTCACATCGACCGACAGGGCGGCGGCAACCTCGGCGGTCTGCTCAAGTTCCCAATAGGGCACCGGTTCTTCGTAATGGCAGATGCCGTGGTCCTGCAACCGATGGCCAATCTCAATGGCGCGGCGCGGGGAAAAGCCGGAATTGGCATCGACCAGCAGTGCGATCCCCGACCCCATTGCCCGGGACATACGGGGGATGATCGCCTCGGTCCGGCCGGGCCATTCATCGACATCGCCGCCGCACTCGGCGCCGATGCGGAATTTCACCGCGTCGAAACCCTGTTCACCGGCGAGGCGCTGCATCCGGCTGGCCTCGGCCTCTGGCGTGATGTCGCGGCGCATCGAGGAGGCATAGGCCCTCAGGGGGCCCGGGGCACCACCGAGCAGGGCGACCACCGGCTTGCCCTCAACCCGGCCGCGCCAGTCCCACAGCGCGGTATCGAGACCGGCCAGCGCGCGACAGCGATAGGTGCCGGGGTATTTATGTTCCTGCCGTTCGATCCGGGCAACCAGCGCCGCGATGTCCGCCGGGTCCTGCCCCAGTGCCCAGGGCGCGATCTGGCGGTGGAACACCTGGGCGGTAATATCGGCATTATAGGGGGAGGTCTGGCCCCAGCCATGGCTGCCATCATCGCAGGTCACCCGGACAAAGGCGACGAATTCGTTGCTGAAGGTTTCAAGTCGCGAGATCAGGGGCATGGTCGGCGCTTTCGGCTTGGGCGGGGTGATGGCGACAGTCTTGCCGCGACCGGGCATTTCTGCAAGACCGGGGCAAAACGTTGCAGGAGGCCAGATGACCCGGACAATCCGCTTTGCCCAGGCCGGGGACGAGGCCGCGTTCCGCCGTCTCTGGGCCGGTTTTCTGGCCTATTACCGGCAGGACCTGCCCGAAGCGACCACGGCGGCGACATGGGCCAGGATCATCGACCCGCAGCACCGGATGGCCTGCCGCCTCGCCTTTGCGGGGGAACGGGCACTCGGCTTTGCCATTCATCATCACCATTGCTCGAGCTGGGTGCCCGGGGATGATGTTTATCTGGAGGATCTCTTTGTCGATCCGGCGGCGCGGGGACAGGGGGTCGGCCGGGCGCTAATCGAGGATCTGATCGCCATCGGGCAGCAGAACGGCTGGCACCGGCTATACTGGAATACCAATCACGACAATCTGGCGGCGCGGCGGCTCTATGACAGCATCTGCAAGGATGACGGGCATATCCGCTATCGGCTGACGCTCTCGTCCGTCTGATCCATCAGCAGGATCGCCTGCCCGCGCAGATGATCTGCCATCGCGATCTCGCCGGTCAGGCGCAGATTCTCGAACCCGATGACCATGGCATAGAGTGCCTCGGCCGCGCGGCGCGCGGCGGTCCCCGTCAGACCGGCGGCGGCCAAGAGCGCCTCGGCATCGCTCAGGCGGCGGGCATCGACCCGGACTTGCACCCGCTGGACCCAAGGCTCGGCCAAGGCCCAGGCGCGGATGGCCGGTTCTACCGCCGCACCGCCGACCTGATCCGGCGGCAGGACCGACACCATCTCCATCAGCAACAGCACCTGATCGCGCGCCGGCAGGGGGGCGCGCTGGACAGCCTCGGTAATTCTGGTGGTGGCAAGGTCTTCCCACACCTCAAGCATTTTCTCATGAAAATCGCGCAAATCCTTGAAGTGCCAATAGAAGCTCCCCTTGGTCGCACCAAGGTCGCGCGCCAGCGCCTCGGCCCGCAAGGCGCTGTGCCCCCCGGCCACCAAGGCGCGGAACCCGGCAAGGATCCAGTCCTGCGGGCCCAATCGCTGTTTCGCCGTCGGGTTTTCGGTCATGGCGAAAACATACGATGGCGTATGGACTCTGGCAAGCCGATCTGCAAACCATACGCAACCGTATGGATTCGGAGGATCGCCATGAACATGCTGCTGCTCTGCGCCGGGGTTGCCGCCCTTGCACTCGATCTGGTCCACCTGACCTTGGGCGAGAGAGAGGCGCATCGCCCTGCCCTCGCCTCTAGCTGGCCCGCGCCGGCCAAGGCGCTGTATTCGGTTCTCTGGCATGCCGCGACGGCGGTGATGGCGCTTGGCGGGGTGGCCCTGATCGTGGCGGCCTTTCGGCCCGAACAGGCGCTGGCCCTTGCCGCGCTGCCCATTGCGCTGTTCCTGTCCTTCGCCGGTCTGTTCCTGCTTTACGGCGCCCGGCGTCTGGGCACGCTGAAAACCCTGCCGCAATGGGTGGCCTTTTCGGCGATCTCGGCCCTCGCGCTTGCCGGGCTGGCGCTGTGAGGCCCCGGCACCTGCACCGGATTGGCGCCGGCGTTCTGGGGGCCTTTGCCGTGATCCATCTGGGCAATCATCTGGCCGGGATCGCGGGGCAAGAGGTGCATGGACAGGTGCTGGCGGCGCTGCGGGCGATCTACCGCCAGCCGCTGATCGAGCCGCTGTTGGTACTGGCGGTTGGGGCACACAGCGCCCCCCGGGGGCGGCTGGGCCCGCCCCCCCCGCGCCCCGGCCCGCGCGCCCCCCGGGCCCGCGCGCAGACGCTTGCCGGCCTGTATCTGGCGCTGTTCCTGACGATCCATGTCGCGGCAGTGCTGGCGGCGCGGGCGCAGGGGGCCGAGACGGACCTTGCCTTTGCCGCCACTGCCTTTAAGGCGGGCGGGCTTTGGCCTTGGGTATTCGCGCCCTATTACGGGCTGGCGGTGCTGGCCTTGGGGCTGCACCTTTCCGCACCTTTGGCCCGCCGCCAGCCGCATATGGCCCGCGCCCTGACCGGGGTGGCCGTGCTGACCTCGGGGGCGCTGGTGCTGCTGCTGGCGGGCCTGCTGACCCCGATTTCCATCCCTGCCGCGCAAATTGCGGCATTTCCCCTCATGCCGTGACCTTGCGGAATTGGCCCCCCCGGTCTAAGGGGGCGGCCATCCCGTTCTCAATCCAAGGTCCGACATGATCCCGCGCTATTCCCGCCCCGACATGGTTGCCATCTGGTCGCCCGAGACGAAATTCCGCATCTGGTATGAGATCGAGGCCCATGCCTGCGACGCGCAGGCCGCCCTTGGCGTGATCCCCAAGGCCAATGCCGAGGCGGTCTGGCGTGCCAAGGATGTGGAATTCGACGTGGCACGGATCGACGAGATCGAGGCCGTGACCAAGCATGATGTCATCGCCTTCCTGACCCATCTGGCCGAACATATCGGTTCCGAGGATGCGCGCTTTGTCCATCAGGGCATGACCTCTTCGGATGTGCTGGACACCACGACCAACATTCAGCTTGTCCGCGCCGCCGACCTCTTGCTGGCCGGGATGGACCGGGTGCTGGCGGCGCTGAAGGCCCGCGCGCATGAGCATAAGGACACGGTCCGCATCGGCCGCAGCCACGGCATCCATGCCGAGCCGACCACGATGGGCCTG
>CALLZQ010000665.1 GCA_937858255.1 uncultured Tabrizicola sp. | reverse complement strand
GCCATCGAGGGTATCCTGCCCGGCACCGCCATCCATCAGGTCATCGCCGCCGCCCCCAGCCAGCCAGTCGTCACCTTCATCCCCGCCAAGCCGATCCTCGCCTTCGCCGCCATGCAGCGTGTCATCGCCCATGCCACCGCGCAATTCATCGTCGCCAGCCTGACCAGCCAGCTCATCGTCGCCCTCATCCCCCCAGAGGCGATCATCGCCATCGCCCCCATTCAGGCTGTCATCGCCCTGCCCGCCATCCAGCAGGTCAGCGCCGACCTCCCCGTCGGCCCTTTCATCGCCGGCACCGCCATCAATCGTGTCATTGCCGCCACGCCCGACAATCTGATCGTTGCCGCCCCCGCCTGAAATCACATCATTGGCGCCATGGCCGCCAAGGATATCGCCCGCCTCGCTGCCATTGATCGTTTCGTCCTGTTCGGCGAGATCAGGAACATCATCCGAAACCGGCATACCGTTCACGACATCTTCGGGCGTGAACTCGGGTTCCGGCTCTTCCTCTTCGGGCGCGAAACCGATGACACCCTCTTCAAAACCGACCGGGTCTTCGGGGGCGCTGTCAGGATGCGCCGCGGGCTCGTCGTCAAGCACGTCGGCGCCGTCCTGGGGATCGGTATCCTCATCCTCGCCATCCGCAAGCAGGTCTAGCAAGGTGCCCCCCGGCGCCTCACCCCCAGCGGCGCCGTCGTCCAGATCCTCCTCTGCCGTATCATCTTCTTCCTCGGCTTCGGGCGAATCCGCCATCAGGCCTTCGGCGACGAGACCGGCGCCAAGCGCCCCGAACAGAGCGAGCAAAGCCAACATAACCCAACACCTCTCACTCGCCGCATCAAAGCTGCGGAACGCGCGCCAAGTTGCGGCGCGGATCACCCCCAAGGATGATCTTTAGCATGGAAGCGCCACTGACTCTATTACAGCGACCGGTTTCCCCGGGGAAAACTGACTCATTGGTTAACTTTGACCGCAAATCGGTTTACCCTGTCCCGGCGCCCGGCAACGCCGGGCTTTTCTTTTGACTTGAAACCCCCTATACGCGCGCATCCCTTGGAATCGGAACGGCCTTGCCGTGCGAAACCGCGGGTCAACCGGTCTTGCTGGACGACATCCCGGCTTGCACCTTCACCCTTCTGTACAAGGAGACATCCGATGTCGATCACCGTTGAAGAAAAAGCCCGCCTGATCAAGGAATACGCGACCAAGGAAGGCGACACCGGTTCGCCCGAGGTTCAGGTTGCGATCCTGTCGTCGCGCATCGCCACCCTGACCGAGCATTTCAAGAGCCACAAAAAGGATAACCATTCCCGCCGTGGTCTGCTGATGCTGGTCGCGCAGCGCCGCAAGCTGCTCGACTATCTGAAGGGCAAGGACGAATCCCGCTACGCCAGCCTGATCTCGCGTCTGGGTCTGCGCCGCTGATCCACGAACCCAGGGTTCATGCAAACGCCCGTACCAGAAGGTGCGGGCGTTTTGCTATTTGGGGGGTTCCGCATCGCCGGCGCCCGGGGCGATATTGGCCTGCGCCACCGACACGGCCTTTAGCACCGCAAAGACAGACCGCCCCGCCACCAGCCCCAAGGCGCGGGCCGAGCGCCGGGTCACGCGCGCCAACAGACGTTCGTCGCCGATGGCAAGGCTGATCAGCGCGCCCGGCCCCTCGCCCTCGCGCAGATCGAGAATCTGCGCCGGCAGGATATTCAGTGCCGACAGCCCCTGTGGCCGCTCGGTCGCGATGATGACATCCTGTGCCAGTATCCGCACCCGCACCTGCTGACCGGGCGAACTGGCAAGGCGCGGCAACCACAGCGGCCCTGCCGCGCAGACCAGCCGGGTCAGCCCGTCCTCCTCATGCCCAGCCACCCGCGTGGTCAGGATCGAGCCCGCCTCGCGCAGACCCAGACCCGGGGCCAGCGCCGGATCTGACAGGATTTGCGCCGCCGGCCCCACCGCCGTCACCCGCCCCCGGTCAAGCAGAACCACCGTCGTTGCCAGCCGCGCCACCTCGGCAATCGAATGGCTGACATAGAGCATGGGCAGCGCCAGCTCATCGCGCAGCCGTTCAAGATAGGGCATGATTTCAGCCTTGCGCGCCTCATCCAGCGCGGCCAAGGGTTCGTCCAGCAACAGCAGGCGCGGACGGGACAGGATCGCACGGCCAAGGGCGACACGGCTTTTCTCACCCCCGGACAGCGCGCCGGGCCGCCGGTCAAGCAAGGCTGCCAGCCCCAGCAGGTTGATAATCCGTGCCGGATCAATCCCCGGCCCTGACGGGGCAAAACGCTGGCCATACAGCAGATTCTGGCGCACCGTCAGATGGGGAAACAACCGCGCGTCCTGAAACACATAGCCGACCCGGCGGCGATGCGGCGGCAGGAAAACCCCGGTGTCAGTGTCCAGCAGCACGTCACCATTCGCCACCACCCGTCCGGCATCCGGGCGCAACAGGCCCGCCACGACATTGACGACGGTTGTCTTGCCGGCCCCCGACCGGCCAAACAGCGCCGTGACGCCCCCCGGCGCCTGAAAGCCGATGTCCAGCGACATGCCGGCAAAACGGTGGCGCAATGACAGATCCAGCATCAGGCGCCGCCAATCCGCCGGGCGACAAGCCGCGCCAGCCATTCCGACAGCAGCAGCGCCGTCAGCGACACAGCAATCGCCACCAGCACCAGACGGCCGGCCTGCGCCTCGCCGCCCGGCACCTGCAACAGCGCATAGACCGCCAGCGACAAGGTCTGCGTCTCACCCGGTATGCTGGAGACAAAGGTGATCGTCGCGCCGAACTCTCCCATGGCCTTGGCAAAGGCCAAAATGGCACCGGCAATAATCCCGGGCAGGATCAGCGGCAGAGTCACCGTCAGCAAGACCCATGGC
>CALLZQ010000664.1 GCA_937858255.1 uncultured Tabrizicola sp. | reverse complement strand
TCTGCTTGAGCTTTGCCCCGATCCGGGGCAGCCTCTGCGCCGGGAGGAAGCCAACATGACAATTGATTTCGCCGCGACCCGTAAGATGTTCGATCTGCCTCAGGGGGTGATCTATCTTGATGGCAATTCCCTTGGCCCCTTGCCGCGCGCAGCGGCAGCCCGGGTTGCCCGGACCGTGACCGAGGAATGGGGCCAGATGCTGATCGGCGGCTGGAACAAGGCCGGCTGGATGGAAATGCCCGCGCGGCTGGGCGACCGCATCGGGCGGCTGATCGGGGCCGAACCGGGCAGCGTCGTTCTTGGCGATACGCTCTCGATCAAGGTCTATCAGGCCCTCGCCTCGGCGCTGGAGATGAACCCGGGGCGGCGGGTGATCCTGTCCGATACCGGCAACTTCCCCTCGGATCTTTATATGGCCGATGGCTTGGTGCGCACCCTGGGCGATGGCTATAGCCTGCGCACCGTGACGCCCGAAGAGGTCGAGGCGGCCATTGGCGACAGCCTTGCCGTCCTGATGCTGACCGAGGTCGATTATCGCACGGGGCGCAAGCATGACATGGCGGCGCTGACCGCCAAAGCCCATGCGGCGGGGGCGTTGGTCGTCTGGGATCTGGCGCATTCGGCGGGGGCCCTGCCGGTCGATCTGGCGGGCGCGCGCGCCGATTTTGCGGTGGGCTGCACCTATAAATACCTCAATTCCGGCCCCGGCGGCCCGGCCTTCATCTATGTCGCGCCCCGCCATGCCGCCATTGCCCGGCCGGCGCTGTCTGGCTGGCTAGGGCATGAGGCACCTTTTGCCTTTGATCTCGAGTACCGCCCCGGCAACGGGGTCGAGCGGATGCGCGTCGGCACGCCACCCGTGCTGCAAATGGCCGCGCTTGAGGCCAGCATGGACATCTGGGATCAGGTCGAGATGGCGGATGTGCGGGCGCGCTCGATCGCGCTTTGCGATGCCTTTATCGCCGGGGTCGAGGCCGCCTGCCCCGACCTGACGCTTGCCAGCCCGCGCGACGGCGCGGCGCGCGGCAGCCAGGTCAGTTTCCGCCACCCCGAGGGCTATGCGATCATGCAGGCGCTGATCGCGCGTGGCGTGATCGGCGATTTCCGCGCGCCTGACATCCTGCGCTTTGGCTTTACCCCGCTTTATACCAGTGATGCCGACGTGGCTGGCGCGGTGGAGATCCTGTCAAAGGTGATGGCGACGCGCGCCTGGGACCGGCCGGAATACAAAACCCGCGCCCGCGTCACATGATCGGGATCCGTCCCTATCGCGCCGAGGACCGTGCCGCCTGCAAGGCGATCTACTACCGGGCGGTGCGCGAAGGCGCCCGCCCCGCCTATACCCAGGCGCAACTGGCGCTCTGGGCGACCTCGCCCGAGGTGGACCACAGCCAGCCAGACCGGATGCTGGAGCAATGGGCCTATGTCGCCACGCAGGACGGGCGGCTGACCGGCTTTATGTCGATGACGCCCGAGGGCTATCTCGATCTTGCCTTCGTGCTGCCCGAGGTGCGGGGTCTTGGCCATGCCGCAGCCCTCTATGACCGCCTGCTGGCGCGGGCATATCAGGCGCGACTGCCCCGGTTGAACGTTCATGCCAGCCGGTTGTTCCGGCCGTTTCTGCTGCGGCGCGGCTGGCAGGTCGATGCGGTGGAACAGCATCCTGTCGGCAACGAAAGGCTGGAACGTTTTGTGATGTCACTGCACTTGCCGGCAGAGGCTGGCCCTGCGCCTGTGCCGGGTTAGCCCGGCCTTCCCGAAGTTGTGATCGGATCGGCGAATCCTTGCCTTTACGCCCCCCGGCTGGCCGCTGCACCGCGATTCCGGCAACGCAACGTCCGTCGCGCGACAACGCACCCGCCCTCCGCAGCACGCCCAACAGCGCACAAGGTACTGACATTGCAAAAATTTCTTACACCAATCCCTCATATGGGTAGCTGCCTTGCGCCTTTTACCGGGGCCTGCCCCCTCGCCAGCCCGGACAAAGGCGGCACCTCCGGCCATCCCTAAGACGCGGCGCCATACCAAGATCCTCCCGCCAGCGCCCGCGGCGCCTGCCCTAGCCCTTTGACGGGGAACCGGCCCTAAGCTAGGGTCGAACAAACGGAAATCGGGGTCTTTCAGACCCTTTGAAAGGGATTGCCATGTTGCCTTCGGTGTTGTCTTCGGTCTCGCTGCGTGCCTCGCTCGCCCTCACGCTGGCGGTGGGATTGTCAGCCTGCGTTCCGACCACCACCACGACCTCGACCAAGGAACCGGCACCGCTCAAGGCCGAAGTGCAGAATGAGGGCATCTATCTGGCCACCTCGGACAATGGCTTTAACGTGCCGCAGGTGCCGGTCGAGAAAGTACCCGATGAGTTCGAGCGTCAGATCGTCGATTACACCAGCGATCAGGCCCCCGGGACCATCGTGATCAATCCGGCGGAAAAGCATCTGTTCTTCGTCCTGGGCGGTGGCAAAGCCATCCGCTATGGCATTGCCGTCGGCAAGGCCGGGTTCGAATGGCATGGGGTCGCCAATGTGACGGGGCGCAAGCCCTGGCCGATGTGGACCCCGCCGCCCGAGATGATCGAGCGCAAGCCTGAGCTTGCCAAATGGGAAAAGGGCCAGCCCGGCGGCCCGACCAATCCGCTGGGCGCGCGCGCGCTCTACCTGACCACCAACGGGCGCGATTATGGCTACCGGATTCACGGCACGCCCGACTGGTGGTCGATTGGCAAGAATGCCTCTTCGGGCTGTATCCGCATGATCAATCAGGATGTGATGGATCTGTATAACCGCGTGCCCGAGGGCGCCAAGGTGATCGTGCTGACCCGCGATGGCCAGATGCCGACCGGGCTGAAGCTGCCGCCGCCCGCCCCGAAAAAGCCCAAACCCG
>CALLZQ010000663.1 GCA_937858255.1 uncultured Tabrizicola sp. | reverse complement strand
CCACCACCCGCCGCGCCGCCAGTTCCGCCGAGCCCAGACGCGCCAGCAGATCCTGATCGTCATTCAGGCCCAGCATCTTGGCCGCCGTGCGCAGCGCCTTGTCGCTGGATTTCTTGCCGACATGGTCAAAGGCCGCCCGCGCCAGTTCCCGCCCCAGCTTGATGAACCGCGTGCGGTCCTCTTCGCGCAAAGATTTGCGGATCGCGGCCTTGGCGCGGCCGGTGGTCACAATGTCGATCCAGCTTGCCTGCGGGAGTTGCCCTTCGGCCGTGATGATCTCGATCGACTGGCCATTCTTGAGCCGGGTCCAGAGCGGCACGCGAATCCCGTCCACCTTGGCCGAGACGGTCGAATTGCCGATCCGGGTATGGATCGCATAGGCAAAGTCGAGCGGCGTCGCCCCGCGCGGCAACTGGATTACATCGCCCTTAGGCGTAAAGCAGAACACCTGATCGGAATACATCTCGAGTTTGACATGCTCGAGGAATTCGTCGTGATCACCCTCGTCAAACCGCTCGGTCAGGCCGGCAATCCAGCGGGCCGGATCGACGGCAAAGGGGTTTTGCGCGCGCACGCCCTCGCGATAGGACCAATGCGCCGCGACCCCGGCCTCGGCCACTTCATGCATCTCGCGGGTGCGGATCTGCACCTCGCCCCGCTTGCCGTCGCGGCCCGACACGGTGGTGTGGATCGAGCGGTAACCGTTCGATTTCGGCTGGCTGATGTAATCCTTGAACCGGCCCGGCACGGCGCGCCAGCGCTGATGGATCACGCCAAGGATACGGTAGCAATCGGCAACCGAGCCGCAGATGACGCGAAAGCCGTAGATGTCGGACAGACGCGAAAAGGCCAGATCCTTTTCCTGCATCTTGCGCCAGATCGAATAGGGCTTTTTCGCACGGCCATAGACGGTGGCGTCGATATCGACCTTGTCCAGTTCGGCGCGGATATCGGCGGTGATCTTGTGGACCACATCACCGGATTCGCGCTGAAGCGTCAGAAAGCGCTGGATGATCGAGTTGCGCGCATCGGGGTTCAGGACCTTGAAGGCCAGATCCTCCAGTTCCTCGCGCATCCACTGCATGCCCATGCGCCCGGCGAGGGGGGCATAAATCTCCATCGTCTCACGCGCCTTTTGCGCCTGTTTTTCGGCGCGCATGGATTTGATGGTGCGCATGTTGTGCAGCCGGTCGGCCAGCTTGACCAGGATCACCCGCAGATCCTTGGACATGGCCATGAAGAGCTTGCGAAAGTTCTCGGCCTGCTGGCTTTCGGTGCTGGAGAGCTGAAGGTTGGTCAGCTTGGTCACGCCATCGACCAGTTCGGCAATCTCTTCGCCGAACTTGTCCACGATGTCGGAATAGGTCGAGCGGGTATCCTCGATCGTATCATGCAAGAGGGCGGTGATGATCGAGGCGTCATCCAGCCGTTGCTCGGTCAAGATGGCGGCAACGGCGACGGGATGGGTGAAATAGGGCTCGCCCGACTTGCGGAACTGCCCGTCATGCATGGCAAGCCCATAACCATAGGCACGCCGGATCAGATCGGCATTGCTGCGCGGATTGTAGTTCCGGACCAGGATGATCAGATCTTCAACGTCGATCATCACTGGCCCAGGCCGACCCCCTCGCTCAGTTCTCGCCCTGCGCTTCCATCAGCGCGCGGAGGAGCTTCTCTTCCGACATGTCGTCCTGCATCGGGCGGTCGATCTCACCCGACATCAAGAGCGCCATCTGGTCATCTTCCGGCTCATCGACCTCGATCTGGGTCTGATGGCTTTCGATCATCCGCTCGCGCAGAACCTCGGCCGACTGGGTTTCATCGGCGATCTCGCGCAGGGCGCAGACCGGGTTCTTGTCGTTGTCGCGCTCGATGGTCAGGGGTGAGCCGGACTGGATCTCGCGCGCCCGATGGGCGGCCAG
>CALLZQ010000662.1 GCA_937858255.1 uncultured Tabrizicola sp. | reverse complement strand
GTGATTGAGGTCGATGCCGGCCCCGATCTGGTTGCGCGCCTGCAAGAAATCCGTCCCGATGCCGTGTTCAACGCCCTCCATGGCCGTTGGGGTGAGGATGGTTGCGTGCAGGGCCTGCTGGAATGGCTGCGCATCCCCTATACCCATTCCGGGGTGATGGCCTCGTCCATTGCCATGGACAAGACGCGCACCAAGGATGTCTATCGTGCCGCCGGTTTGCCGGTGGTCGAAAGCCGGATCGCCCGCCGCGAAGAGGTCGAGGCGGGCCATGTCCTGCCGCCGCCCTATGTGGTCAAGCCGAATAACGAAGGCTCTTCGGTCGGGGTCTATATCGTGCAGCCCGGCTCGAATGCGCCGCGCCTTGCCGCCGCCATGCCGGCCGAGGTGATGGTCGAGACCTATGCGCCGGGGCGCGAAATGACGGTCAGTGTGATGGGGGATCGGCCGCTCTGCGTGACCGATATCATCACCGACGGCTGGTACGATTACGATGCGAAATACAAGCCGGGGGGCAGCCGGCATCAACTGCCCGCGAATATCCCGGCCGAAATCGAGGCGGCCTGCCTCGATTTCGCGCTGCGGGCCCACCGCGCCCTGGGGTGCCGGGGGCTGAGCCGCACCGATCTCCGCTGGGATGAGGCGCGCGGTCTGGACGGGCTGATCCTCTTGGAGACCAATACCCAACCGGGGATGACGCCGACATCGCTCTCGCCCGAGCAGGCGGCCCATGTCGGCATTTCCTTCCCCGAACTTTGCGCCTGGATCGTGGAGGATGCCTCGTGCAACCGCTGATCGCGCAACGCCGGTTGGCGGGTGATCCGCCGGTCCGCCGCGACCCGGCGCCCTCGAAATGGGCCTATCGGATGCAGCGGCTGTGGCTGACGCCGATGTATCGCCTCGGGATCCGCATCGGGGTGCCCTTGGCCTTGGTAGCCGGGATCGGCGCGGTGGTGGTGGCCGACAAGGGGCGCCAGGCGGCGCTGGTCGCGCAAGTCACCGAATGGCGGCAGGATTTCCAGAACCGT
>CALLZQ010000661.1 GCA_937858255.1 uncultured Tabrizicola sp. | reverse complement strand
CAAGGAAAAACGCCGCCGTCCAGCCCAGGGCGGGGGCGACAAGGCCCCAGCCGGGGCGCTGCTCGGCGGCGCGCAGGGTCATTGGTTCAGCATCTCGGTCCAGAGATCCTGCATCGCTGTGTCGAGTGCGGCGTCAGGAATGGGGTAAAGCTGGGCGCGGGCCAGAAACTCGGGCTGCTGATCCCAGCGCAGCACGGCCTTTTGCTCAGCCGTCAGTGCCTCACCCGCCTTGGCATTGGCCGGCATCCCCCAATAGCACGATGAGGTCGCAAGCCGCGCCTGCCCCTCGGGCGAGGTGATGTATTTGACGAATTCCAGCGCAAGCTCAGGCCGGGTGGTGCCCTCGACCACCCCAATGGACTGCGCCCAGCGCAGGGCGCCCTGTTTCGGGATCGTCCAATCCATATTGGCGTTTTCCGCGGTCAGGACGGCGGTCAGCCACTCCCCCCCACCAATGACGATATCGACATCGCCCGTCGCCAGCGCGGTCTGGGCCGACACCACGTCAGAGACCTGTTTCGCCGCCTTGCGCAGGGCAAACAGCGGCTCTTTCAACCCGGTCAGCGCCTCGGCCCCGATATCGGCGGTCGCCACCCCCTGCCCCAGCGCGACAAGGCCGATGACCGGCAGGTAATAATCATAGATCGCGATGCGGCCATCGTATTTGCCCGAGGTCAGGCTGGCCATATCCTCCATATCCGCGGGATCGACCTTGGATTTGTCATAGGCCACGGTGTTGTAGCCGAATTTCTCGGTCACGGCATAGGTCTTGCCGCCCACCGTATTGTTCTCGGCCATCACAAGCTGGGGAAAGAAATCGCTCGTTGCCAGTTGATCGGCCGGCAGTTCGGCCAGATAACCCGCCTCGACCGCCCGGCCCACATCGACCGCGTCGATCACCAGCACATCCCAATCCCCGGGCTGCGATTGGGCAAGCAGGGTCAAACCCGCCGCCGTCCCCTCATATTCCTTGACATTGACGGTGACGCCGTGGGCCTCCTCAAAGGGTTGCAACAAGGCCGGATCGGTATGGTCGCACCAGACCAGCGCATTCAACTCTTCAGCCGCCGCAGGCACCGCCATTGCCATCGCCAGACCGCAGGATAGCGGCAAACGGGTGGTCATAACCTTGTTCATCGTCATCTCTCCTGTTGCTGTGGGGCCTTTTCACGGCCAACCTTGCAAAAAGGATTGAGGACGAAGCGATTCCAAGTCAATGTAATTTTGAAGTCGACTACAAATTTTCAAAGTCAGGCCGCCAATGACCGGATTGCGTGCCCAAAACAAGGCAGATCGTAGCCGCCGCATTCTCGAAAGCGCCTCGCGCCTGTTCCGCGAGGCGGGGTTCGATGCCGTGCGGATCGAGGATATCGCGCAGGATGCGCAGATGTCGCCCGGCACGGTCTACAATTACTTTTCGACCAAGGGCGATGTTCTGCTGGCCATCGTGGCGATGGAGGTTGAAGAGGTGCTGGTGGCGGGTGAGGCGCTGGTCGCCGCCCCCAAGGGCGGGTTTGAGGCAAGCATGCTGTCGCTGATTGGCGGCTATTACGACCACTCGCTGAACTACCTCTCCAAGGCGATGTGGCGCACGGCGATGGCCCAGTCGATCGCCGCGCCCGAGGCGGCCTTTTCCACCCATTACACCAGCCTTGACCGGCGGTTGACCGAGCAGATCGTGGCGCTGCTGCGCCGGCTGTCCGAGACGGGGGCGCTGCGGCCCGGGATCGCGCCCGAGGTGCTGGGCGAGATCATCTTCAACGATATCAACATGATGTTCATCGAATTCGTCAAGGATGAGCGGCTGGGCCTGCCACATCTGCAACGCGCCCTACAGGCGCATGTGCAGCAACTGGCCCGGCTGATCGGCCCGGACTGAAACCAGAGAGGCAGAGATGACCCGCTACAACCAGCCGCTCGGCGGCAACCAGATGCCGCGCTTTGGCGGCCCGGCCACGATGATGCGCCTGCCCGCGCAAGAGACGGCGGCGGGGCTGGATGCCTGTTTCATCGGTATCCCCATGGCTATCGGCACCTCGAACCGGCCCGGCACCCGGTTGGGCCCGCGCCAGATCCGCGATGAAAGCCGGATGATGCGCCCCTATAACATGGCCACCGGCGCCCGCCCCTTTGACGAGATGCAGGTGGCCGATATCGGCGATGTGCCGATCAACACCTTTGATCTGAAGAAATCCTGCGCGATCATCACCGACCATTACCGCGAGGTGCTGTCGCACGAGGTCATCCCGCTGACGCTCGGCGGCGATCACACGCTGACATGGCCGGTGCTGCGGGCGATCCGGGACCGGCACGGACCGGTGGCGCTGATCCATGTCGACGCCCATGCCGACACCAATGAGCATATGTTTGGCGAGCGTGAGGCGCATGGCTGCCCGTTCCGCCGCGCGTGGGAAGATGGCTGCCTGATCAATGACAAGGTGTTCCAGATCGGCCTGCGTGGCACCGGCTATGCGCCCGAGGATTTCGACTGGGGCCGCCAGCAGGGCTGGACCGTGATCCCGGCCGAACAGTGCTGGCACAAGTCGCTGACCCCACTGATGGCCGAGATCCGGGCCCGGATCGGCGATGCGCCGGTCTATCTCAGCTATGATATCGACAGTCTCGACCCGGCCTTTGCCCCCGGTACCGGCACGGTCGAGGTGGGCGGGCTGACCACCATTCAGGGCCTTGAAATCATTCGCGGCTGTCAGGGGCTGAACCTTGTCGGCGGCGATCTGGTCGAGGTCTCGCCGCCCTATGACCCCTCGGGCAATACCGCGATGATCGCAGCCAATTACCTGTATGAGATGCTCTGCGTCCTGCCCCGCCCAAAGCGTTAGCGCAGGCTGTCGTCGCTGCGGTCGATCCGGTCACGCAGCCGGATCATCGCGGCGAAAAACCTGCGCGTCTGGCGCCACAGCGCCCAGCCGTAAAAACCAAAGACGCCCAGAAACAGCGCCGCCAGAGTCAGCCAGGTCAACAGTTCGTCAAACGAGCGCATGGGCCTATCCAGTCTTTCCCCCGTCATAGCCTGACTCGGGCGGCATGACACAATGACAAATGCCGTCCTACGCGCGGGCAAGGCGGCCTGTTGCGCCCAGAAAAACGGCACTTGCCGGGCAAAGGGGCAAAAATTCAACAGCGCGCGCGCCAAGCCTTCCTTTCACGCCCCGCCCCGGGCTAGCCTTGGCCCGACACCAGAGCGAGGCCCCCGATGGCGATCCATGCAAGCATCCATCACCTGACCCATTACCGCTATGACCGTCCGGTGATCCTCGGCCCGCAGATCATCCGCCTGCGCCCGGCGCCGCATTCGCGCACCAAGGTGCTGTCGCACAGCCTCAAGGTCTCGCCCGCCGGGCATTTCGTGAACCACCAGCAAGACCCCTACGGCAACTGGCTGGCGCGCTTTGTCTTTCCCGAGCCGGTGACCGAGTTCAAGATCGAGGTCGATCTGGTGGCCGACATGTCGGTCTATAACCCGTTCGACTTTTTCGTCGAGGACAGCGCCGAGCATTGGCCCTTTGACTACCCCCGCGATCTGGCCGACGATCTGGTGATCTACCGTACGCCGGAACCGGCCGGCCCCCTGCTGGCCGATTTTCTGGCCGCGACGCTGCGTGACCGGACGCGGACGGTCGATTTCCTCGTGGCGCTGAATGCCCGCGTGCAACAGGCGGTTGGCTATACGATCCGCATGGAGCCGGGGGTCCAGACGCCCGAGGAAACCCTGCATCTGGCGCGGGGGTCATGCCGCGATTCCAGTTGGCTGCTGGTACAGGCGCTGCGGCATCTGGGGTTTGCGGCGCGCTTTGTCTCGGGCTATCTGATCCAGCTTGCCCCCGATGTGAAATCGCTCGACGGCCCCTCGGGGACCGAGGTGGATTTCACCGACCTGCATGCCTGGGTCGAGGCCTATCTGCCCGGCGCCGGCTGGATCGGGCTGGACCCGACCTCGGGCCTGTTGACGGGTGAGAGCCATATTCCGCTGGCCGCCACCCCGCATTACCGCAATGCCGCGCCGATTTCCGGCGGGTTCACGGCAACAGGTACACCCGAGACCACCTTTGATTTCGACATGCAGGTGCGCCGCGTGGCCGAGCACCCGCGCATCACCAAGCCGTTCAGCGGTGAG
>CALLZQ010000660.1 GCA_937858255.1 uncultured Tabrizicola sp. | reverse complement strand
TGTCGCTGGCCACTGGCCCGCTGGGCAGTTTCGTGGTCTGGCGGCGGATGGCCTATTTCGGCGATGCCACGGCGCATGCCGCGATTCTGGGCGTGGCGCTTGCATTGGCGACCGATCTGCCGGTGGGCGTTGGCACACTGGCGGTATCGCTGGTGATGGCGCTGACGGTGGCGACGCTGGCGGCGAAGGGTTGGGTCATGGATACCACGTTAGGCGTGCTGGCCCATTCGGCGCTGGCCTTCGGCATCATCGCGGTGTCTTTCCTGCCCGGTGTGCGTACCGATCTTTCCGCCTGGCTTTTCGGCGATATCCTCGCGGTTTCGCGCGTGGATCTGGCCTTTATCTGGGGCGGGGGGCTTGCTGTCGTCGGTCTGCTGATCTGGCGCTGGCAGGCGCTGCTGACGGCGACGCTGAACGAAGATCTCGCCCATGCCTCGGGCCTGAACCCCGACCGCGAGCGATTGATTCTGGTCATCGCGCTGGCCATCGTCGTCGCCGCCGCGATCAAGGTGGTGGGCGCGCTCTTGATCGCGGCCATGCTGATCATTCCCGCCGCCGCCGCCCGCGCCCTGGCGCGCACGCCCGAGGCAATGGCGGTTATCGCCACAGCCATCGGCGCCGGAGCAACGCTGCTGGGCCTTTGGCTTTCGCTGTGGCAGGACACGCCCGCAGGCCCCTCGATCATCGCGGCAGCCGCCTTGGCCTTCGTGTTTTCAAGCCGTTTCGCAGGACGCAACCTGCGCTGATTGCCCGCATGGTCATGGCAGAGGGGGCGGGCCTTGCTGACCTTATCCTGCTGAAGTGTTAATATCCAAGGTTGAATTCATGACCGTCATTTCGTGATCAGATTGCTTCCCTATTCTTGCCGGAATGTCCGCGGAAACCAGAGGGTATAACGACATCTCTGAGGCTCTCATGTCTATTCCGGTTTTTTTGTTGATTGCCGCCATGACCATCTTTCTTGCAGGACTTCGCGCGCGGAGCCCTCATCCTGTCTTGCAGTCGCTGATCCTGAATCCTGACAAACGCGGGGCTGCGCGCTGGCTGCTCTTCTCGCGTGGTATGGAGGCGTTCATCAATCCCGCGGCGGATGCCACAACAGATTACAGCAGGCGCTATGGCGAAAGGCGGTTGACCCTGAGAACCGTTGGCTGGGCCATCGGCCTTGCCTCGCTGGCGATGACCATGGCTGTTTATCTGGGCTGGGCGCTGTTCGACATCACCACCATCGGGGGGTGGTCGTTTTTTGACAAGGAAACACCAACGGCTGACCGGGCCTTGCAGGCGGCCGCCGCTCTGTTGCCCTTGTTCCTGCTCACCTATATCGCCGCAGATATTGAGGCCGTGCAGCGACGGTTTCCGTGGTTCCGCGATGGCCTGTTTTCGACTGGCTTCATGTGGTCATTCTGCTTGCTGATCTGGCTTCACATGCGCGGCTTTGACAATAACGGGGCCATCATTCTGGCGACCGGGATCGCCCTTTTCCCCGCGCCAGAACGCAGACTGACGATGATCTTGTTGTTCGCCCTGATCATTCTGGCCATCCCGGTCGGCGCCCTGGGCTATATGGCGTTTTTCAACGCGACCACTGCCGCGATGGTGGTTTTCATGGGTCTGGTTGCAGTGATGACGCTGCTTTCCTTCACCGCCACGGTCGAGATTCTCAGCGCCCTGCGTTGGTATGCTTCCGGCGGGGCGATGATCCTTGCGGGCTATAGCCTTGCGCTGGCTGTGGGGGTGGTTTTGTTCATGGCCACGCCACTGATGATGGTTTTCCTGCTTTATGCCATCATGATGCTGACCCCCGAGAGCGTAAGCGCACCTTGGGTGAACATGGTCGGTCTGTTTCGGACCGGCGGCGCCCCCGCAGCCATGATGCTGGCGATTGCCTGCCTGCCACCATTGCTGCCGCCGGTCTGGTTCCTCCTCCGGGGGCTGGGGAATTTCCTTGCACGGCGTCTGCCGATGATCGGCAAACTCGTCACCAGACTGGGCCAAATCACGGGACAGATGACGCGGGATGACTTCAATGCTTTTGTTCATACACATCGCATTGCCTTCATGGCCGGCTATGCCGGGGCTGCGGCGCTGACGCTGGCGCTGATCGCGGCGCTGGTCTGGATGTTCGTGCAAGTCTATGCAGTGCAGGCCGCGTCCTGAATCTGCCGCCCACAGCCAAAGCGGCGGTGGCCGTTCGGCACAGGGCGGGGGGGAATGTCGTTTTCTGACGCCAAAGGTCGGCGCATCTTGTCCGTTTCCTGTGGTCTCTGGCATTGATGGCGCAAACGAACCTTTGGGAGAGCCCCATGAAAACCCATGTCAAAGCCCTTGTCGTCGGCGGTGGCGCCGTCGGAACCGGCATCGCCTATCATCTGGCCAAGGCTGGCTGGGACACCATGCTGGTCGAGCGTGATGAGCTGACCTCTGGCTCGACCTGGCATGCGGCGGGCCTCTTGCCGCTGTTCAACATGTCCTACGCCACGACCCACATCCACAAATACTCGGTGGATTTCTACAAGGGGCTTGAGGCGGAGACCGGCCTGAATGCCGGCTTCTCGGTCTGCGGCAACCTGCGCATGGCGCAGACGCAGGACCGGATGGACGAATACATGCTCTATTCCTCGGTCGCCGAAACCGCCGGGGTCTATCATGAATTCCTGACCCCCGCGCAGATCAAGGAACGCTGGCCGCTGGTCCGCACCGAGGATCTGAAGGGCGCGCTGTTCCACCCGCAGGATGGCTATATCAACCCCGCCGATGTGACTCAGGCCATGGCCAAGGGCGCGCGTCAGCACGGCGCTACCATCGAGCGCAAGATCCAAGTCAACGGCTATCGCTGGACCGGCAGTGAGTGGATCGTCTCGGTCACCCGCATGGTGGAACAGGGCGGCAACCTTGTGCCGGGCGAAGAGCAGTTTGAGATTCATGCCGAGCATGTCGTCACTGCCACCGGCAACCACGCGCAGCGGACCGCGCGTCTCTTGGGCATCAAGATCCCGGCGATTCCCGTCGAACACCAGTATATCGTGACCGAACCGGATCCGGCGCTGGTCGCCTGGCGCAAGGCGGGCAACCCGGAACACCCGGTTCTGCGCGATGCCGATGCCAAATGGTATGTCCGCGAAGAGCGGGGCGGCTGGATCCTTGGCCCCTATGAGCGCAACGCCCCGGCGCGGTTCCTCTATGACGTGCCGCAGAGCTTCCGCGCCGATCTCTTCCCGCTGGATCTGGAACGGATCGAAGCAGAATACATGTCGATGATCCACCGGATCCCGACCTCGGAAACCGTGGGTCTGAAGGACGATTTCAACGGCCCGATCTGCTATACGCCCGATGGCAACCCGCTGGTCGGCCCGGTTCCGGGTCTGCGCAACATGTGGATCGCCGAAGGCTTCTCCTTTGGCATCACCGCTGCTGGCGGCACGGGCTACTACCTTGCCCAGATGATGACCGAGGGCGAGGCCGAGATCGACATGGCCAGCCTCGACCCCAAGCGCTACGGCAATTGGATGACCACCGAATATGCCGCCCGCAAGAATGAGGAATGCTATGAGCATGTCTTCATCCTGCACCACCCGGATGAAGAGCGTGAAGCCTGCCGCCCGCTGCGCACCGCGCCGAACTATGACCGCCAGATCGCCCTTGGCGCGCAGATGGGTCAGGTCAACGGCTGGGAACGTCCGAACTATTACGGCCCGGTCGATGCACCTGCGGATTTCGACCACAATTCGCGCAGCTTCCGCCGCGGGGCCTGGTGGCCCTATGCCGTGGCTGAGGCCAAGGCGATCCGCGAAACCGCGGGAATCATCGACGCCACCGCCTTTACCAAACATCTGGTGCGCGGCCCCGGCGCGACGGCCTTCCTTGACCACTTCACCTGCAACAAACTGCCGGGGGTGGGTCGGATCAACCTGACCAATGCGCTGACCGATGCGGGCACGACGCGCACAGAATACACCATCGTCCGTCTGGCCGAAAATGAATACTACCTGATCTCGGCCGGGGCATGGACGGCCTATGACGCCGATTTCCTGATCAAATCGGCCGAGGATTTCATGGCCGCCGGTGGTGGTTACATCGACATCCACGACATCACGACCCAGTGGGGCGTCTTTGCCCTTGCCGGCCCGAACA
>CALLZQ010000659.1 GCA_937858255.1 uncultured Tabrizicola sp. | reverse complement strand
CCACCTCCGCCTCCATGGCGATGATCGGCAGGGCAATCGCCCAGACCACCCAGGGCAGCGGGTTCAACGGGGGGGCGTTATGGTCCTGCATCCTGTCCTCGCGCATCGGGCCGGGGCCGATTGACGCCCCCTGCCCCTTCGATTACGCCACTGGGGCACAAGTTTCCAGATGGAGTGACCCATGACCGAGCCGGTCCAAACGCCTCAGTCGCCCTTCAAGCCGCGCATCTTTTCGGGGATCCAGCCCTCGGGGGGGATCACCCTTGGCAATTACCTCGGCGCGCTGAAGCGGTTTGTCGAAAAGCAGGAGGAAGGGATCGAGACGATCTACTGCCTTGTTGACATGCATGC
Source organism: uncultured Tabrizicola sp. (assembly GCA_937858255.1). Lineage (GTDB taxonomy): Bacteria > Pseudomonadota > Alphaproteobacteria > Rhodobacterales > Rhodobacteraceae > Pseudotabrizicola. Next base: position 1,125 of record CALLZQ010000659.1, on the reverse strand, counting down.
GATCACCGTCTGGCAGGACCCAGCCAAGCTGCGCCACGCCACCCGCGAAGGCGCCGCGGCCTTTATCGCCGCCGGCATCGACCCCGCCCGCTCGATCCTCTTCAACCAGTGCCAGGTCTCGGCCCATGCTGAACTGGGCTGGATCTTCAACTGCGTCGCCCGCATGGGCTGGATGAGCCGGATGACCCAGTTCAAGGACAAGGCCGGCAAGAACAGCGAGAATGTCTCGCTGGGTCTTTTCGCCTATCCGGCGCTGATGGCCGCCGACATCATGGCCTATCATGCCACGATGGTGCCGGTGGGCGAGGATCAAAAGCAGCATCTGGAACTGACCCGCGACATCGCCATCAAGTTCAACAACGATTACGGCGTGAACTTCTTCCCGGTGGTCGAGCCGATCATCGAGGGGGCGGCGACCCGCGTGGTGTCGCTGCGCGACGGCACCAAGAAGATCTCGAAAACCGATCCGCCGGACCAGTCGCGGATCAACTTTACCGATGATGCCGACACCATCGCCGCCAAGATCCGCAAGGCCAAGACCGACCCGGAACCGCTGCCGGACAGCCTTGAGGGGCTCAAGGACCGGCCCGAGGCCAAGAATCTTGTGAACATCTACGCCGCCCTCTCGAACCAGCGGGTAGAGGCCGTGATCGCCGAATATGCCGGCGCGCAATTCGGCACCTTCAAGCCGCGTCTGGCGGAACTGGCGGTCTCGACTCTCTCGCCGATCACGACCGAGATGAACCGACTGATGCAGGACCCGGCCGAGATTGACCGCATTCTGGGTCAGGGCGCCGAGCGTGCCGAGGCCATCGCGCGGCCCATCGTCGATCAGGTCTACGAGATCACCGGCATGGTGCGCTCGCGCCGCGGCTGATGCTGCGGCACCTGACAGCGGCGCTGCTGACGCTGGCGCTGCTGGCCTCGCTGGCGCTGACGCTGCGGGCGGGTTGGGCGGTCTGGTCCGACCCGGCGCTGCGCCCCTTTCGTGACGCGACTTTGGCCGAGATCGCGGCCAGCCTCGACCGCGATCTGGCACGCGAGGCCACGCCCGCGCGACTGGCCGCGCGGATCGAGGCGCGGCTGGCCGAGGCGCCGCGCAACTGGCTGGCCCTCGATGCGCTG
>CALLZQ010000658.1 GCA_937858255.1 uncultured Tabrizicola sp. | reverse complement strand
GGCTACGCGGCGTCGGCGGCCTGCTGCTCGCCTGCGCCCGCACGTCCGCTGCCATCCTGTACGTGGTGAGTGCGGCCGCGGCTTTCGGCATGATGTTGACGCTGTCGGGGCTGCCCGGCGCGGTGGCCACGACGCGAATGCCGCGCTCGGCCACTTCCCAAGCCAGACTTGCCGTGATCGCATTCACCCCGCCTTTTGCGGCGGAATAGGGCACGCGGTTCAGACCACGGGTCGCGATGGATGAGACATTGACGATCACACCCTTGCCCTGCGGCAGCATGTGTTCAATCGCGGCGCGGCAGCAGAACAGCGTCGGGAACAGCGACCGGCGCACCTCGGCCTCGATCTGGCTTGGCTCATAATGCTCATATGGCTTGGCCCAGATCGTGCCGCCGACGTTGTTCACCAGAATGTCGATCCGGCCCCACAACTCCACCGCCTTGGCGATGCCTTCGGCACAGCCCTCCCATGTCTCCAGATCGACCGAGATCGCCTCGGCCTCTCCGCCAGCAGCCCGGATCGTGGCGACCACCTCATCCCGCGCGGGTGACCGGTCCACGATAAGCACCTTCGCTCCCTCGCTGGCCGCACGTTCAGCGACGCGGCGGCCAATCCCTTGCGCGGCCCCGGTGACCACCATCACCTTGCCTACAAAGCGGCTCATGCGGCTTCTGCCTTTTCTTCGGTCGGGTTGAACTTCTCATAGTAGAAATTCGCGGGCTCTACCCCCAGCTTGCCAAAATGCGCGCGCACGGCATCCACCATGGGCGGCGGACCGCACAGGTAAACATCACAATCCCCACCATTCAGATCGCTGGCCGAGACATGGTCGGTGACAAACCCCTTGCGGTCATGCGCCTCGTCGGCAGCGGCCAGAACCGTGATCACCGTCACATTGCCAATCCGGTCGGCCAAAGCCTGCACGCGGTCCAATTCCACCAGATCGGCGGCGCGGGTCACGGCATAGTACAACGTGATCGGATGATCCGACCCCGTTTCCGCCACCTGCTCCAGCATCGACAGGAACGGCGCCAAACCGGTGCCCCCCGCCAGCCAAAGCTGCGCACGCTCCATCGGCCGCAGATAAAACGCCCCCATCGGCCCCGTCGCGGTCAGGGCATCACCGGCCTTTGCGCGGTCGGACAGATACGTGCTCATCACTCCACCCGGCAGGTTGCGGATCAGAAAGCTCGCCTCCGTCGCGCCGGGGGCGGACGAGAAGGAATAGGACCGATGCCGATCCGTGCCCGGAACCGTCAGGTTCACATATTGCCCCGGCAGAAACCCGATGGGCTTGGCCAGTTTCACCCGCAACCCGAAAGATGTCTCCGACAGCCGGTCCACGCCCACGACTTCGGCCGCAACCGCCTCAGGCGCGGTCTTGCAGATGGCCGATGACGCCGGAACCCGCACCACGCAATCTTCCTCGGGGATCATCTGGCAGGTCAGGGCAAAGCCCTCGGCCGCCTCATCCTCGGTCAGGGATTCGTCCATGAAGAATTCAAGCTGATACTTGCCCTTCTCCACCTTGCACTTGCAGGTGCCGCAGACGCCATCGCGGCAATCCATCGGCAGGTTGATCTTCTGGCGAAAGGCCGCATCCGTGACCTTTTCGTCGTCGTCGCATTGGATGACGCGGGTCACGCCATCCTCAAAATTCAGGGCGATATTAAAGGTCGTCATGGCATGCTCCTCCCTTGGCCGCGCTCCCCGGATACGGGGCGCGCGGGGGCTGTTTCCCTCCCGGATAGGCCCGGATCAGATGTGATAGACGTCGATCACGTGGTGAATGTGATCGTTTTTCAGAACCACTTTCTTGTTGGTGATCAGGGGCTTGGGCCCGCTGACATCAATCGTGTAGAAAGAGGTTCCCCAGTGCTGGTCGGTATCGCCATAGCGATAGCTCAGCGTGTGCCAGTTGAACCGGACCTTCAGTTCCGACCCGTCACGGCTCACCACCTCGATATTCGACAGGTTGTGGTTGGTGCGCGGTTCCGGCAGCGAGGTGGCCGACGAACGGTCGGTCTTGATGCGGAACACGCGGTCCTCGATCCCCTGCTTGTTGGGGTAATACATCAAGGACATCTCGTTAGCCGGGTCTTCGGTCAGGGTGTCATAGTCATCCCAGGCCGGCATCCAGAACGGGCAGTCCTTGTGGTAAAACGAAAGCCAGGTATCCCACTGGCGATCATCCAGAGCGCGGGCCTCGGCGTAAAGAAAGGCCTGAAGCGCGTCAAAGGTCATCGTCTGCGTGGCGGGGCGTTCAAGGGTTGTCGTCGTCATGTCCATTTCCTCCCCAATCACTCGGCAGCGGTCTGCACAGCGGCAGGCGCGGTTTGACGTTCCATGGCAATCGCCGCGCCCATGCGCTGCGACCAGTTGCTGTGCTGGATCACGAACAGGCCCTCATCCTCGGTCCGCGCGCCCGACAGAACCGGGTTGATCCCCAACTCTTTCGCGTCGGCATCCGGCCCCTTGATCCACTGGGTCGCCCCACGGGTCAGGTCGTTCCACTGGGCGTGGGCAGCACCTGCATAGCCGCGCTGGGTGGCACGGAATTCCTCGGTATCATCCGGCGTCGCCATGCCAGAAGCGTTGAAGAAATCCTCATACTGGCGGATGCGGCGGGTGCGGGCTTCTTGGCTCTCGCCCTTCGGAGCGATGCAATAGATGGTGACTTCGGTCTTATCCACGCTAATCGGGCGGAACACCCGGATCTGGCTGGAAAACTGGTCCATCAGGAAAACGTTGGGGTAAAGGCACAGGTTGCGCAGCACGCCCACCATCCAGTCGGCTTTGGTCTTGCCGTACTTTGCCGTCCATTCCGCCAGACGCGGATAGTTCGGGCGGTTGGTCGGGTCAGCCCACTGCGTCCACAGCAGGATGTGCCCGTTGTCATAGGCATGGAAACCGCCGCGCTGCTTGTTCCACTTGCTGGCGTCGGTGGCCTTGATCTGGTCTTCCTTGCCATCATCGGTGCGGTGCGCCGTGGTTGCGACATAGTTCCAATGCACAGCCGAGACGTGATAGCCATCTGCGCCGTTTTCGGCCTGAAGCTTCCAGTTGCCATCATAGGTATAGGTCGAAGACCCACGCAGAACCTCCAGACCCTCATCAGCCTGATCGACAATCATGTCGATCATCTTGCAGGCCTCGCCCAGATATTCCTTCAGCGGCGGGACATCTGCATTCAGCGACCCGAACAGGAAGCCGCGATAGTTCTCAAAGCGGGCAACCTTGGTCAGGTCATGGCTGCCATCCTTGTTGAACTGCTCAGGATAGCCCGCGCCATTCGGGTCTTTCACCTTCAAAAGCTTCCCGGTGTTGGAAAAGGTCCAGCCGTGGAAAGGGCAGGTAAAGGTCTTTTGGTTGCGGCGCTTGAACCGGCACAGCTGCGCACCACGGTGCGAACAGGCGTTGATCAGCGCGTTCAGCTGACCGTCCTTGTCGCGGGTGATGACGACGGGGGTCCGGCCCATGTGCAGGGTGAAATAATCGCCGATATTCGGGATCTGGCTTTCATGCGCCATATAGATCCAGTTGCCCTCGAAGATGTGCTTCATCTCCAATTCGAACAGGCCTTCATCGGTAAAGATATCCCGGCGGCAGCGGAACACACCGTTTTCCGGATCGTCCTGAATCGCGCCGCTCAGACGCTGCTCGAAAGCATCGAGAATGGGTTGGGTGAACATGTTGGTCCTCCTCCTGACAGCCGTGGCGCATCCTCCTGCGCCGTGGCGGGTTACGGTGTGCGCCTGGCGTTATGCCCCGGCGACAGCTTTCAAAGTCCGTCCGCCATCGCGGCGGAAAAAGGCGATCTTGTCGGCATCCAGCGTGGCGCCAATGCCCACGCCCTTCGGGATTTCCACACAGAAATCGCGATAGGCGATCGGGTTGGCCAGAATTTCGTCGGTCAAGAGCAGCGGGCCAAAGAACTCGGTCCCCCAGTCCAGCCGTTCGATGGTTGCGAACAATTGCAGCGCCGCCGCCGTGCCCAGACCGGTTTCCAGCATCGTGCCGCCATAAAGGCCCACCCCCGCCGCCTGCGCGATGGCGATCACCTCGGACGCCCGCTTCAGGCCCCCAGACTGCGCAACCTTGACCGCAAAGACATCCGCCGCCTTGGACGACGCCACTTCCAGCGCGTCCTCTGGCCCGTTCAGCGCCTCATCGGCCATCACGGCAATCTCATAGCCCGCGGCCAGTTCCGCCATCGCCCGGCGATAGCGCGCGGACACCGGCTGTTCGACCAGCTCACAACCTGCATCTTGCAGACCCTTCAGCCCCCAACGCGCATCCTGCAAAGACCAAGCGGTATTTACATCCACCCGCACACTGGCGGCATCACCAACAGCCTGCTTGATCCGCGCCACATGGGCCACGTCATCCTTCACATCGCGCTTGCCGATCTTCAGCTTGAAGATGTTGTGGCGGCGCGTTTCGATCATCTGCAATGCCTCGGCAATGTCCGTCTCCGAATTACCCGAGGCCAAGGTCCAGGCCACCGGCAGCCGCTCATGCACTGCGCCACCGAACCGGTTGGCGACCGAAACACCCAGCCGCTTGCCCAGACCATCCCAAAGCGCGATCTCCACAGCCGCCTTGGCAATCCGGTTGCCCTTGACCAGCTTGTCGACCAACTGGATCGCGCCGTTCACATTATCGCCATTCCTGCCAACCAGCGCCGGGGTGATATAGGTATCAATCGCCGATTTGATGCTTTCTGGGCTTTCCGCGCCATAGCTCAGGCCACCAATCGTCGTGCCCTCGCCAATCCCTTCCGACCCATCCGCGAAGCGAACCCGCACCAGAACCGCCGTCTGGGTCCGCATCGTCGCCATGGAAAGCACATGCCCCCGGATGGTTGGGATATCGAGGATCAGGGTCTCGATCTGGTCGATTTTGGTCACTTGGCTCACCGCATCTTCTGGTTTTCTTGAACCTGAAATTGCCCGTTTCATGTGGATTCTGTCGATGATTGGCAGGGTCTCGGGTGATACCATTTCATGACAGTCCCGCTGCTTCACCCTCCGCCACGCCCAAATGAAAACGCCGCCCCAACAGACGTCGGGACGGCGTAAAAGATCAATAATTCCAGATGGCTGCCTTAGAAGTCCACTTTGACAGCAATACCCTTTTCCACTGCCAGATCGACAATGGCCGCCGCCACGGCAAGGTCCTGCAGGCCGACCCCAGTGCCATCAAATAGCGTAATCTCTTCCGCGCTGGACCGCCCCGGATGCGCCCCGTTGATCACAGCCCCGATGGGGTTGATCTGCCCGCCCGACAAAAGCCCCGCTTTCACCGCATGCTGCGCCTCGCCAATACTCCCCGATTGCGCAATTTCACCGGGGAACACCGGGCCACCCGCCACCAACGCGGCCTCCACCTCTTGCTTGCCAACCGTATCCGTTCCCATGCAGGCCAGATGGGTGCCGGGGCTGACATGCGCCGCCATCAGGCTGGGCGCAAAGGCCGAGGTGATCGTTATAATCACATCCGCCGCACGCATCCCATCCAACGACACAGCTTCGAACGGCACCCCCGCCCCTTCGGCGACCTTGGCGATATTGGGCAGCATCTCGGGGTGGTAATTCCAGCCGATCACCTTTTCAAACTGCCGTTGCTGCAGCGCCGCCCGCAACTGGAACGTTGCTTGATGGCCTGCCCCTACCATGCCCAAAACCTTGGCGTCAGGCCGCGCGAGGTATTTGATCGACACCGAACTCGCCGCCGCCGTGCGCAGCGCGGTCAGCAGATTGCCCCCCACCATCGCGGTGGGCTTGCCGTTATCAGGATCGAACAGGAACACCGTGGACTGGTGATTGATCAACCCCCGCCGTTCAAGGTTATGCGGCCAGTATCCCCCGGCCTTTAACCCCAGATGCTGGCCCGAGCGATCAAAGCCGCCCTTAAACCCATAAAGCGCATCCTCATGGCCCAGCGCCTCGCGCACGACAGGAAAGTTCCGCGCCTCGCCCCGCGCCATGGCGGCAAACACGGCCTCAACTGCGGCAAATGCCATCTCTGGGGTGACAAGTTCTGCAATGCGGTTTTCTGGGACGATCAGCATGGGGTGATCCTTTCCTTCTACCCCGCACATTCGCCTCAGGGCAAATCCGCCGGGGGGGGTACAGGGGGTGTACGGATGGCAGTCAGGGGGTGACATGTCGTTTTTCCCCCTGTCCGCCCGCTTTTCAAAGACGATCAGTAGGCGCGGCCACGGGCCGAAACGGGCCAGACCACCTCAACCTTGCCACCCCGCACGCCCACATACCAGTCATGAACATTGGCCGTCGGGTCGCAATGGCCGGGCCCCAGACGCAGCTTTTCACCCACCTTCAGAACGCCCTCTGGGTCGGCAATGACACCATGTTCGTCTGAGCATTTCACATAAGTTACATCGCTGCGGCCAAAGATCGTGGGCAGGCCACTGTCCACCGACTGCGCCTTCAAACCCGCATCGCAGATGGCCTTATCGGCCTTCGCGTGGCTCATGACCTGCGTCAGGATAAAGAAGGCATTTTCCCATTCTCCTTGGTCGATCCGCTTGCCATCCTTGTCCAGAATGCGGCCATAGTCGGCATCCATAAAGGCATAGGAGCCACACTGCAACTCATTGTAAACATTAGAGTTCGACTCAAAGTAATAGCTGCCCGTGCCGCCGCCCGACACCAGATCGGGCTTCAGCCCCACGGCCTCCAGCGCGGCCACCGCTTCGGACACCATGGCAATCGCGGCCTCCAGCTTGGCCTTGCGGTCTTCGTACTTGTCCATGTGCTGCATGGCGCCCTGATAGGCCTGAATGCCGGTGAATTTCAGCCCCGGCGCGGCATCAATCGCCTGTGCAATCGTCACCACTTTATCGGCCCCGATCACACCACACCGGCCCGCGCCCACATCCATCTCGATAAAGCATTCGATGGTGGTGCCGTGCTTGACTGCCGCAGCCGACAGGTCTGCCACGTTGTCGATGTCATCCACGCAAACGATGATCCGCGCACCCAGTTTCGGCAGCCGCGCCAGACGGTCAATCTTGGCCAAATCACGAACTTGGTTTGACACCAGAACGTCCTTGATGCCACCACGAGCAAAGACCTCAGCCTCGCTAACCTTTTGACAACAAACGCCAATCGCGCCACCCAGCCGCTCTTGCAGCTTGGCAACGTCAACTGACTTGTGCATCTTGCCATGCACCCGGTGCCGCATTCCATGGGCCTTGGCGTAATCGCCCATCTTCTTGATGTTGCGCTCCAAAGCATCCAGATCCAGCACAAGCGCCGGGGTCTGAATATCGGCCGCATCCATTCCCGGCTTGGCCGGAATGTCAAAGCCCACCTCATAGGCGTCGAAATCAACCATGTCTTTCATTTCAAACATTCCTTATTGGCCCTGCATCCAAGGCAATTTATCCAGATCGACGTTTCCGCCAGTGATGATGATGCCCACGCGCTTGTTGCGGAACGCGTGGGGGTTTTTCAGGACCGTGGCCAAGGGCACAGCCGAAGATGGCTCCATTACGATCCGCAGATGCTTCCAGATCAGCTTCATCGCATCGACAATCTCTGTCTCCGAGGCCGTGTATATCTCGGACACATGGTTCGACACAAAATGCCACGTCAGGTCTTTCAGCGGCACCAAAAGGCCATCGGCAATCGTCTTAGGCGCGTCATCGGCAATGATGTAACCGGCCTTGAAGCTGCGATAGGCGTCGTCAGCCTGCTCCGGTTCGGCCGCGATGACCTTGGTTTCGGGCGCAAGCGTGGACAGTGTCAGGCAAGTGCCTGAAATCATGCCGCCGCCGCCGATTGGCGCCACGACCATATCCAGGCCCCCGGTCTGCTCCATGAACTCTCGCGAGCAGGTGCCTTGCCCTGCGATCACGCGCGGATCGTTATAGGGGTGGACGAAATCACCCCCTGTCGCGGCCTGCACCGCGGCAAAGGTCGCCTCGCGGCTGGTGGTCGAAGGCTCACATTCCGTGATCACCCCACCATAGCGGCGGACCGTGTCCTTTTTCGCCTGCGGGGCAGTGCGCGGCATCACCACATTGCAGGGAATGCCCCGCAACATGGCCGCATAAGACAGGCAAGAGGCGTGATTACCTGAGGAATGGGTGGCCACGCCCTTTTTGGCCTGTTCTTCCGAAAGACCAAACACCGCATTCGCAGCCCCACGCACCTTGAAGGCACCCGGTTCCTGAAAGTTCTCGCATTTGAAGAACAGCTGCGCACCCGTCAGATCATCCAGATAATCCGACGTACGGACCGGGGTGCGGCGAATGTGCGACGCAATCCGCTCATGCGCGGCCAACATGTCGTCATAGGTTGGAATATACATCACGCCACCTCACGCAGCACGGGCTTGGCGCCCAATGGCCCAATGGGGAAGGCAGAGCCCCCGTTTACAACCGCAGAGGCATGAACTTTTTCGGCAATCATCTCTGCCGTCATGGACTCGATGGCGATCATCCTGATCTTCGTGCCGCTGTTCGCACCTATCGTGGTGGCTCAGGGCTTTGACTTGGTTTGGTTCGGCATCATCGTAATCGTGGTCACCGAGATTGCACTGATCACTCCCCCTGTCGGCATGAATGTGTTCGTCTTGAAGGCTGTTCTGCCCAATGTCGCCATCGGGCGGATCTTCAAGGGCCTTGTACCTTTCATTGCCGTTGATCTTGTCCGCCTTGGCATCCTGATTGCCTTTCCGGCAATCACCCTGTGGCTTGGAAGTCTGGCTTAACATTGAATGGGTCCCCGGACTGCCCCAATTTGGGGCAGTCCGGGCTTGAACCGGGACGAGATCACGCCTGAGGCGTTTGCTGAATTACAGATCAGCCTACGTCGCGATTGAACACGCTCTTCCGCGGTCTCCACGCGGTCGGCGTCCTACGGGGCCACTATCCTACTTGAATCGCACCTGTAATTCGTCCGATTGTTGGCCTTTTGTTGACCTGAGGTTGGGAACGCAAGAAGCCGCCCGGAGAGGCCGCTGCTAAACCGTTGGGCTTAATCACCAGAGTGGGATGACCGCTTGAGTTGATCACGGGGGAATCCCTTAAGCCAGGACTTCTGATTCAACGTGGAGGCCAGCCTGTATGACCAAACCTCTTTCGATCGACATTCGCGAGTGCGCGATGGCGCGGCTTGAGGCGGGCGAGACCGTGCGCGCAGTGGCGGACGCGTTGAGGATTGCTCCGTCAAAAGTGGTGAAGTGGTCGGGGCGCAAGCGCAGCACAGGCAACGTTGCGCCGGGCAAGATCGGCGGGCATGTCCTGCCGAAGATAAGAGGTTGGATGCCGTCTGGCCGCGCGGCCGGATGGCTGAATGGGCCTTCGCCCATTACGAGGGGCTCAGCTTCAAGAACAACCGCGCTCGCCAGTGAGCACGAGCGACAGGAGATTGCAGGCAGGCAGGCTGGACCTATCGCGTATTTGTGCCGCCCAGGTGCTCGTTTAAGCCGCCTTCCGGTCGAAGGCGACCGGGCTTTTCAAGCCCAGTGCTGAATGCCGTCGACGCGGATTGTAGAACCCGTTGATAGCTGAAAGTTGGCAGTCTCAGCTTGGGGCAGCGCGTTTCCCAAGACATGCGCCAGATCACTGGTCTTTGTTGGTCTTGACGAAGGTTTCGACCGCAGCGTTATCGTAGCAATTACCCATCCCGCTCATTAACGCGTTGAACCCATGGTCACGCAGGATTTTCTGGCAGACGTGTGAACAGTATTGGCTGCCGCGATTGCTGTGGAAGATGCGGCCCTCGGGCGGTAATCGCAGGGCAATGGCCATGTTCAGCGTCCGGATCGCCAGATCGCGTTTCATGTGGTTGCTGACGGCCCAGTGCCTCCTTATCGTCCGTCCTCTCGTTGAGGCGGACTCTAGTCGCAGTTGGAGGAAAATCCTGTGGCAGGTCACCTTTAGAGGACATGATCGAGGACGAGGCTGAGGGGCTTAAGGCGGCCGAACTAACGGCCTTTCCTGCCCAACACCGTCTTCTGCGGTTTTCGCGCGGCCTGCGTCCTGCCTGCCTACTATCCCGCTGATCTTGCACGCAGTTTTGGCCCGTTTGTTGACCTATGGTTGACCCGCCGTTGGGAACGCAAAAAGCCTCCCGCGAGGGAGGCTCTTAAGATATTGATCTATTTTGGTAATTTTGGTTGCGGGGGCAGGATTTGAACCTGCGGCCTTCAGGTTATGAGCCTGAC
>CALLZQ010000657.1 GCA_937858255.1 uncultured Tabrizicola sp. | reverse complement strand
GCGAAATTCCTGGCGGTGCAACTGCCCGCCGGGGCGACCTCGATCCCGGATGGTTATGACAAGATGCGGGCAGCCGGGGCCGGGGCGCGGGCGGCGCTGACCGCGGCGGCGGCCCGCCGTTTGGGGGTCGATGCCGGAACACTGACCACACGGGACGGGGCGGTCATCGCCGCAGATGGCCAAAGCCTGACCTATGTCGATCTGGCTGCCGATGCCGCCGCCGCGCCTCTGCCAAAGGCGCCGGCACTGAAACCGCGCGAGGCTTGGCGCCTGCTGGGCAAACCGCTGCCCCGGCTGGATCTGGCCGCGAAATCGACCGGTACGGCCCTCTATGCCGGTGACATCCGCCGGCCGGGCATGCGCTTTGCCACCGCGCGGCGCATCCCGGTGCTGGCGGGGCGGATGACGGGCTACGACGCCTCGGCTGCGGAAAAGATGCCGGGGGTCGAACAGATCATCCCCTTGCCCGATGGGGGTGCGGTGGTGGCCCGGACCACATGGCATGCCTTTGAGGCCGCCCGCGCCGTGACGCTGACATGGGAGGCCGGCGCCGCCCCCCAAGACAGCGACGCGATTCGTCAGGAAATTTCCGCCTCATTCACCCCCGAGCGGCTGGATGCGACCCCGCGCGACGAGGGCGATATCGACGCCCAGACCGGCGAGGCCTTTACCGCCGAATACCACCTGCCCTTTCTCGCCCATGCGACAATGGAGCCGATGCAGGCCGCAGCCGAACTGCGCGACGGCAAGCTGACGCTGTGGGTCGGCTCACAGGCGCCCGGCCTGGCCCAAAGCTATGCGGCAAAGGCGGTCGGCCTGCCGACAGAGGCCGTGACGCTGCATTGCCTGCCGATGGGCGGCGGTTTCGGGCGCCGGGCCGAGGTTGATGCCAGTGTCCTCGCTGCCCTTGTGGCACAGGCCCTCGCGCCTTCGCCTGTTCTGGTGACATGGAGCCGCGAAGAGGACATGACCCATGACATGTATCGCCCGATGACCGAGGGGCGTGTTCGGGCCTGGCTGCGTGACGGGCGCATTGCCGCGCTGGATTTGCAGACGGCGGCGCCCTCGATCATCGAGTCACTGGCAGGCCGGGCGGATTTGCCGCTGATGGGGCCCGATTCCACTCTGGCCCAGGGCGCCTGGGATCAGCCCTATGCGATCGAACATTACCGGGTGCGGGCCTATCGCGCCCCGGCCTCGGTGCCTCTGGGGTTCTGGCGTTCGGTCGGCGCCAGCACCAATGGCTTTATCCATGATTGCGCGATGGACGAGCTTGCGCATCTGGCCGGGATCGACCCGCTGCGCTTCCGGCTGGATCACATCAGCGATGCGGCCTCGCGCGCCGTGCTGGAGGCCGTGGCCGAAATGGCCGACTGGCAAAGGCCGCGCCCGGGCCGGGCGTTGGGCGTCGCGTTTTGTCAGTCTTTCGGCGTGCCGACCGCCGAGGTGGTCGAGGTCGCCCAGACCGAGGCTGGCATCCGCATCACCGGCGCCTGGGCGGCGGTGGACCCGGGGCTGGCGCTGAACCCCGACACGATCCGGGCGCAGGTCTCGGGCGCGATGGTCTTCGGCCTGTCGGCGGCGGTGCGGGGCGAGATCGCTTTTGCCGGCGGCAGCGCGGTTCAGGAAAACTTCTGGGATTATGAGCCACTGCGTATGGATCAGATCCCCGATATTCAGGTCAGGATTCTGGAAGGCGGCGGCCCGATCCGCGGCATCGGAGAACCCGGCACACCGCCTGCCGCGCCGGCCCTGGCGAATGCGCTCTTTGCCCTGACAGGCCGCCGCGCACGCGAGTTGCCGCTGTCAAAGAGCTTTGATTTCGCCTGACCGCCGCCGCCGGACCGGCGTCCCCGCGCCCGTCTAGCTGGCCACGACCACCTTTGTCCCCCAGCCCTCGCAGGATTGCATCAGGTTGCCGGGCAGGGGCTGGTCGGTAAAGACCGCGTCCAGTTCGGACAGGCTGGCGATGCGCGCCGGGGCCGAGCGCCCGAATTTGGAACCATCGCAGACCAGAAAGCTCTGCCGCGCCTGACGCAGGATGGCGCGGCTGACCCGCCCCTCGGCCAGATCGAAATCGAGCATATCGCCATCCCGGTCCAGCGCCGAGGTGCCGATCACCGCGAAATCGCCCTTAAACTGCTCGATGAACTGGGCGGTCAACTCGCCCACCAGCCCGCCGTCCGACCGCCGCAGCGCGCCCCCCGCCACCATGATCTCGCAGCCCGGATTGCTGACCAGGATATTGGCGACATTCATGTTGTTGGTCACGACGGTGATGTTGCGATGGTGGATCAATTCACGCGCCACAGCCTCGGTCGTGGTGCCGAGGTTCAGGATCATCGAGGAATTGTCAGGGATCATCGCCGCGCAGGCCCGGGCGATCGCGGCTTTTGCCCCCGCATTCATGCGGCGCCGCGCTCCATAGCCGATATTTGACCCACCCGTGCGTGCCACCGCCCCGCCATGCACCCGGTCCAGCAATCCGGCTTCGGAAAGTTCGGTCAGATCGCGCCGGATGGTTTGCAGGGTGACATCGAAACGCTGGGCCAGATCCTCGACCACCACCCTGCCCTCCGAACGGGCGATCTCGAGGATTTCGGTCTGGCGGATATTCCCGGCCATGTCGCCCCTCCCTCCAGGCTGCACCCTTTTCGCATGCCGGGTATGGCATTGTCACCCCGGTCACCCAGATGCTGCGCCTGCATTCGATTTTGCGCGTTTGCAGCAATTTCTTGCCAACTATCAGCATATTCCTGCGCCATCTTGTTTTCAAATGTTCGTTTTTATGAATTTCGCACAAAAACGAAAATTCATTGTTGACACGGAAATCCGAGTCGGTGCAGGGTTCGCCCCGAGAAGGGGCTTTGCCCTAGGGAGGACATTGACGTGTCAGAGGCGCGGCGGCCCGATGTGGCCGACCTGTTCATCATTGGCGGCGGGATCAATGGCTGCGGCATCGCCCGCGATGCCTCGGGCCGGGGACTGAAGGTCGTGCTGGCCGAACAGGGCGATCTGGCGCAGGCCACCTCATCGGCCTCGACCAAGCTGTTTCATGGCGGGCTGCGCTATCTGGAATATTTCGAATTCCGTCTGGTACGCGAGGCGCTGGAAGAGCGCGAAACCCTGCTGGCCGCCATGCCGCATATCAGTTGGCCCATGCGCTTTGTCCTGCCCTATCACCGCGACATGCGGTTCGAGAGTGAGACCCCGACCAGCCGCCTGCTCAGTCTGGCAATGCCGTGGATGCGGGGCCGCCGTCCGGCCTGGCTGATCCGGCTGGGCCTGTTCCTGTATGACACCATGGGCGGGCGCAAAGTGCTACCAGCCACGCGCACGCTGGATTTGACGCGCGACCCGGCGGGCAGACCGCTGAATCCGAAGTTCCGCCGCGCCTATGAATATTCCGATTGCTGGGTCGAGGATTCGCGGCTGGTCGTCCTGAATGCCCGCGATGCCGAGGCGCGGGGCGCCACGATCATGGTTGGCACCCGGGTGGTCAGCGCTGCCCGCGTGGGCGAGCTTTGGGAAATCACCGTCGAAGGCCCCACAGGCCGGGCCACCCATCTGGCGCGGGTTCTGGTCAATGCCGGCGGCCCCTGGGTTGAGGATGTGATCCGCAACGTCGCCCGCATCAACTCGACCGAAGGGGTCCGGCTGGTGCGGGGCAGCCATATCGTCACCCGCCGCCTTTACGCCCACGACCGCTGCTATTTCTTTCAGGGAGAGGATGGCCGGATCATCTTTGCCATTCCCTATGAGCAGGATTTCACCCTGATCGGCACCACCGACAAGGACCATCAGGGCGCCCCCGGCACTGCCAAATGCACCGATGAAGAGCGGGACTACCTGCTGGCCTTTGCCTCGCGCTATTTCGCGCAGCCTGTCACCGCCGCCGATGTGGTCTGGACCTATTCAGGCGTGCGCCCGCTGTATAACGACGGCGCGAAATCGGCGACGGCGGCGACGCGCGACTATGTGCTGTCGCTGGATCAGAACGGCGCCCCCCTGCTGAACGTCTTTGGCGGCAAGATCACCACCTATCGCCGGCTGGCTGAAAGCGCGATGGAGCGGATCGCCCCGTTCTTCCCGGGCCTCAGGGGGCGCTGGACGGCGCGGGTGGCGCTGCCGGGCGGCGATTTCCCGGTGGACGGGGTGGCGGCCCTGACCGCGCAACTGAAAGCGCGCTATGGCTTTCTGCCCGATCACCATCTGGCGCGGCTGGTGCGCGCCTATGGGACCGAGGCTTTCGATGTTCTGGGCGAGGCGCAGAGCGCGGCCGAGCTTGGCCCGGATTTTGGCGCCACACTGACCGGGGCCGAGGTGGACTGGCTGATGTGCCGCGAATGGGCACGTCATGCCGAGGATATCATCTGGCGGCGCAGCAAGCTGGGCCTGCGGCTGACGCCGGCGCAGATCGCGGCGCTGGCGGATTACATGGCGGAAAAAGGCACGGCCACACAGGATCGGGCCGCAGAATGAAGATCGCAGGGCTTTACCGCATGGGATCTGGGAAACAGGAACAGACGTATGGCACTTGAGCTTCGGGAGGTAACGCGGGTCGTGGGCGGGCGGGTGCATATCCACCCCACCAGCCTGACCTTGCAGAAAGGCACGATGAACGTGCTTTTGGGCCCGACGCTCTCGGGCAAGACGTCACTGATGCGGCTGATGGCCGGGCTTGATGCGCCGACGCAGGGGCGTATCCTGTGGGACGGCACCGATGTCACCGGCGTACGTGTACAGGACCGGGGCGTGGCCATGGTCTATCAGCAGTTCATCAATTACCCGGGCCTGACGGTTTACGAAAATATCGCCTCGCCTCTGCGGATTCTGGGCACGGCCAAGGCCGAGATCGACCGCCGGGAGCGCGAGCCCGCCGAGACGATGCGCCTGACCCCGATGCCGACCCGCAAGCCGCTGGAGCTGTCGGGCGGGCAACAGCAGCGTGTCGCGCTGGCGCGGGCACTGGTCAAGGGGGCGGGGCTGGTTCTGCTGGACGAACCGCTGGCGAACCTCGACTACAAGCTGCGTGAGGAATTGCGGGTCGAGATCCCCCGGATTTTTGAGGCCTCGGGCGCGATCTTTGTCTATGCCACCACCGAACCGGAAGAGGCCCTGCTGCTGGGCGGCAACACCGCCGCGCTGCATGCGGGGCGCGTGACCCAGTTCGGGCCGACGCCGCTGGTCTACCGGCAACCCGCCGACATGGTGACGGCGCGGGTGTTCAGCGACCCGCCGATGAATTTCGTCTCCTGCTTCAAGGATGGCCATCGGCTGAATTTCGGCGATCACGCCAATGCGCCGGCAGAGGGTGTCTTTGCCAGCCTGCCCGATGGGCGCTATATGGCCGGCTTTCGTGCCAACCATCTGGAACTGAACAAGCATTCCGGGCAGGCGGTTGAATTCCGCTGCTCCCTGGGCGTGACAGAGATCACCGGCTCGGGAACCCTTCTGCCTCTGAAACCCGGGGGCGGCAAAAGGGGGGGGGTGGGCCCCGGCGTCCCCGACCCGACCCCCGGGCAGGGTGGCCGCGCCCGGCTCGACCCGGCGCATGTCTACCTGTTCGACGCCGAGGGCCGACTGGCCACCCCCGCGGCCTATGCCGCCGCTGATATGAAGGGGGCTGCCTGACATGGCCCGCATCACACTGAAAAACCTCGCCCACAGCTACTTTCCCAACCCCCAGTCGGATGCGGATTTCGCGCTCAAGGAAATGGATCACGTCTGGGAGGATGGCGGCGCCTATGCGTTGCTGGGCTCTTCGGGCTGCGGCAAGTCAACGCTTCTCAACATCATCTCTGGCCTCCTGATCCCTTCGCAGGGGCGGGTGCTGTTTGGCGAGACCGATGTGACCGACGCCGCGACGGCGGCGCGCAATATCGCGCAGGTGTTCCAGTTCCCGGTGGTCTACGACACGATGAGCGTGCGGGACAATCTGGCCTTTCCGCTGCGCAACCGGGGGATGGACCCGAAATATATCGCCGACCGGGTGCAGCAGATTGCCCGGATGATCGGGATGGAAGAGGTGCTGAACCGCAAGGCGCAGGGGCTGACAGCCGACGCCAAGCAAAAGATCAGCCTTGGTCGCGGCATGGTGCGTGAGGATGTGAATGCCATCCTGTTTGACGAGCCGCTGACGGTGATCGACCCACATATGAAGTGGGAGCTGCGGACGCAGCTCAAGCGGCTACACCGCGAATTCGGTCATACCATGATCTATGTGACCCATGACCAGACAGAGGCGCTGACCTTCGCCGACAAGGTGGTGGTGATGTATGACGGCCGCGTGGTGCAGATGGGCACACCCGAAGAGTTGTTCGAAGCCCCGGCGCATACCTTTGTGGGCTATTTCATCGGCTCGCCGGGGATGAACCTGTTCGATGCCAAGATCGAAGGAAACCGGGCGCAACTGCAAGGCGCCTCGGTCGAACTGGGTGCGGCCTATGGGCCAATGACGGGCCGCACCCAAATCGGCATCCGCCCGGAATATGCGCAACTGACCGAGGGAGAGGGCCTGCCCGTCCGCATCCTGCGGGTCGAGGATGTGGGCCGCCACCGCCTTGTTCGGGCCGAGGCCGCAGGCCAGCCGCTGAACATCGTGGTGCCCGAGGGGATGCCCGTGGGCGCCGCGCAAACTCATGTCACCTTTGTGCCCGACAAGATCAACGTCTATGCCGATGACTGGCGCGTGGCCGGTCAACCCGCCGGGAGGGCCGCGTGATGGAAAAGACCGTCAACCAGAAAGCCTGGTTCCTTGTGCTGCCTGTGCTGGTGATCGTTGCCTTTTCGGCGGTCATCCCGCTGATGACTGTGGTCAACTACTCGGTCAACGACACTTTCGGGAATAACGAATTCTTCTGGGCGGGCCTTGAGTGGTTTGAGGAAATGGTCACCTCCAGCCGTCTGCACGATGCGCTGGGGCGGCAGATCCTGTTCTCGGCGATCATTCTGGCCATCGAGGTGCCGCTGGGCATCTTCATCGCGCTGAACATGCCGAAAAAGGGGTTCTGGGCCAGCTTTTGCCTTGTGCTGATGGCGCTGCCGCTGCTGATCCCGTTCAACGTCGTGGGCACGATCTGGCAGATCTTTGGCCGGGTCGATATCGGCCTCTTGGGCCATACGCTTGCGGCGCTGGGGATCGACTACAACTACACCAATGACTCGCTCGACGCGTGGATTACCGTGATCACGATGGATGTCTGGCACTGGACCTCCCTGGTCGCGCTGCTGGCCTATGCGGGCCTCCAATCCATCCCCGAGGCCTATTATCAGGCCGCCAAGATCGATCAGGCCAGCCGCTGGGCCGTGTTCCGCTACATCGAACTGCCCAAGATGAAGGGGGTGCTGCTGATCGCGGTGCTGCTGCGCTTCATGGACAGCTTCATGATCTATACCGAGCCCTTTGTCGTCACCGGCGGCGGCCCCGGCAACTCGACCACCTTCCTGTCCATCGACCTGGTGAAGATGGCGGTCGGCCAGTTCGACCTCGGCCCCGCCGCCGCCTTCTCGATCATGTACTTCCTGGTGATCCTGCTCGTCTCTTGGGTCTTCTACACCGTCATGACCAATCTTGACCGGGCCGAGGCCCAGAACGCGGAGAGCCGCTGATGCGTATCAAATCCTCGGCCATCGTGATGGCGCTGTATCTGATGTTCCTGCTCGTGCCGATCTACTGGCTGGTGAACATGAGCCTCAAGACCAATACCGAGATCACCAGTACCTTCACGCTGATCCCCAATGATCTGACCTTGCGTAACTACATGGTGATCCTGACCGATCCAAGCTGGTACATGGGTTATGTCAATTCGATCATCTACGTGGTGATGAATACGGTGATCTCGATCACCGTGGCGCTGCCGGCGGCCTATGCCTTTAGCCGCTACAGCTTCATGGGCGACAAGCATCTGTTCTTCTGGCTCTTGACCAACCGCATGGCCCCGCCCGCGGTGTTCGCCCTGCCGTTCTTTCAGCTTTATTCGTCGGTCGGCCTGTTTGACACGCATATCGCCGTGGCCCTTGCCCATTGCCTGTTCAACGTGCCGCTGGCGGTGTGGATTTTGGAAGGCTTCATGCGCGGCGTGCCCAAGGAAATCGACGAGACGGCCTATATCGACGGCTATTCCTTCCCGAAGTTCTTCGTGAAGATCTTCATGCCCCTGATCGCCAGCGGCATCGGCGTCGCGGCGTTCTTCTGCTTCATGTTCTCGTGGGTCGAACTCTTGCTGAGCCGCACGCTGACATCCGTCAACGCCAAGCCGATTGCCGCCACTATGACCCGCACCGTTAGTGCCTCTGGCATGGACTGGGGCGTGCTGGCCGCCGCCGGGGTGCTGACCATCGTGCCCGGCGCCCTCGTGATCTACTTCGTCCGCAACTACATCGCCAAGGGCTTTGCCCTGGGGAGGGTGTGATGACTGCCGCTACTGCTACCCATGCCCCGCGCGTGAACTGGACCCGGGTTTCCCTTTCGGCAGCCGCCATCATGGCCGCCATCCTGATCGGCCTCTTGTGGGCCGCGCCGCGCAAGGACGGCGCGCTGGACTGGTTCGCCCCGATGATCAAGGGCGGCTGGATGGCCTGGACCCTGCCGATTGCCCTGTTCTTCTGGGTGATCGCCAGCCTCTTGGTGACGATGACCATTCTGGCCATCCGTTACCCCGAGGCCCCGCGCATCGGCATTCTGCGCATCGAGACGACGCGCGGCGACCGGCTGTTCATCAGCCTGCTTGGATCAGCCTTCATCCATCTGATCTGGCTTTACCTTGCGGGGACGCCCCTCTGGGGTGCCTCTGCGCTCTGCCTTGTCTATGCCGCCGCGGTGTTCCGCTGGGTCTAGACGGGATCACGACGCCGTGGGGCGGGACGCGACCCCGCCCACACGGCCTGACTACAAAACCGACGTCTCACAATCTGGGAGGATACATAATGAGATTGCGTCAAACGACAACCGCCATGGCGCTGGCGCTGATGGCCATGGGCGCCGCCCCGGCCTGGGCCGACATGGACGCCGCCAAGGCGTTTCTCGATGCCGAGATCGGCGATCTGTCAACACTGAGCCGCGCCGATCAAGAGGCCGAGATGCAGTGGTTCGTCGATGCCGCCGCACCGCTGGCCGGCATGGAGATCAAGGTGGTGTCGGAAACCATCACCACCCATGAATACGAGGCCAAGGTACTGGCCCCGGCCTTTACCGCCATCACCGGCATCAAGGTCACCCATGACCTGATCGGCGAAGGTGACGTTGTCGAGAAGCTGCAAACCCAAATGCAGACCGGCGAGAACATCTATGACGGCTATATCAATGACTCGGACCTGATCGGCACCCACTGGCGCTATCAGCAGGCCCGCATCCTGTCGGACTGGATGGAAGGAGAGGGCAAGGCCTTTACCAACCCGAACCTCGACATCGCGGACTTCATCGGCGCCAAGTTCACGACCGCTCCGGACGGCAAGCTGTACCAGCTGCCCGACCAGCAGTTCGCGAACCTCTACTGGTTCCGCTATGACTGGTTCAACGACCAGAAGACCAAGGACGATTTCAAGGCCAAATATGGCTATGACTTGGGTGTGCCGCTGAACTGGGCCGCCTATGAGGATATCGCCGAGTTCTTCACCGGGCGCGACATGTCCTATGCGGGCGGCCCGGCTTCGGGTGTCTATGGCAACATGGATTACGGCAAGAAAGACCCCTCGCTCGGCTGGCGTTACACCGATGCGTGGATGTCGATGGCCGGCATGGGCGACGTGGGTGAACCGAACGGCCTGCCGGTCGACGAATGGGGCATCCGCGTCGACGAGAACAGCCGTCCGGTTGGTTCTTGCGTGGCCCGTGGTGGCGCAACCAACGATGCCGCGGCGGTCTATGCCGTGACCAAGGCTATCGAATGGCTGCAAAAATACACCCCGCCAGAGGCCCAGGACCTATCTTTGGGCGGGGGGGGCCTGTCCCCGCCAAGGGTTCTGTGCGACCGGAAGTGTTTCGGACCCCCCTTTGTCACCGCCGATATGGTCAAGGAAGGTCTGCCGGTCATGAATGAGGATGGCACGCCCAAGTGGCGCATGGCCCCCTCGCCGCATGGCGCCTATTGGCAGGATGGCATGAAGGTCGGCTATCAGGATGCCGGCTCCTGGACGCTGATGAAGTCGACCCCGGTGGACCGCGCGCAGGCTGCCTGGCTTTACGCGCAGT
>CALLZQ010000656.1 GCA_937858255.1 uncultured Tabrizicola sp. | reverse complement strand
GCGCGAAATCACCTGGCGCAAGCCGACGCCGGGCATTACCGCGACCAAGCTCTTGTGGCTGCGGCGGCATGAGCCGGAAACCTTTGCCCGTATCGCCACAGTGATGCTGCCCAAGGATTATGTGCGCCTGTGCCTCTCGGGCGAGCGGGCGACGGATCTGGCCGATGCCAGCGGGACGATGTGGGTTGATCTGGCCCGGCGCGACTGGTCGGACGAGATGTTGGCCGCAACCGGCCTGAGCCGCAGCCAGATGCCCGCGCTGCACGAGGGAACCGCCGTCACGGGCCGTCTGCGGGCCGAGCTTGCCAGCCGCTGGGGCATGATCCATCGCCCGGTGATCGCGGCGGGGGGCGGCGACAATGCCTGTGGCGCCTGCGGGACGGGCGTGATCGAGGACGGTGACGGCACCGTATCGCTCGGCACCTCGGGCGTGTTGTTTCTGGCCAACGATACGCCGCGGTCGGCGCAGGATTTCGCGATTGAATCGCTCTGCCATGCCGTGCCGGGGCGCTGGCCCCAGATGTCTGTCGTGCTGTCGGCCACCTCTTGCGTCAACTGGCTGACCGCGCGGCTGAAACGCCCGGCGGCAGATCTGGTGAGCGAACTGGGCGCCGGGCCGCGCCCGGCCACCGATCTTTTGTTCATCCCGTTCCTCGACGGCAACTGGTCGCCGCGGAACGATGCCCAGATCAGGGGCGGTTTCGTCGGGCTGGCGCATCAGCACGACGATGGGGCCCTGACCCAGGCCGTGTTGCAAGGTGTCGCCTTTGCCATTCGCGAATGCGCCGATGCCTTCCGCGCCGGAGGTTCCGAGTTCCGCAGGCTGCTGGCTATTGGCGGGGGTTCACGCTCGGAACTGTGGCTGTCGATGTTGGCCACGCTGCTCGAGACCGAGTTGGACGTGCCCACCACCAGCGCGCTGGGCGCGGCCCTTGGAGCCGCGCGCCTGGGAATGATCGCGGCCACAGGGGCCGCCCCTGCCGATGTGCTGACCCGGCCCGAGATTGGCCGCAGCGTCGCACCGGCCCGCGCCCATGGCGCAAGTTACGAGGATGCCTACGCCCGATGGCAGGCGGTCTCGCAAGTGTTCACCCGCACAACTCGGTGAAGTCCCGACCCCGGGACAGGACAACAGGGAGGAGGAAGACAGATGAACGATACGACCAAGTTTCTTCACATGAATCGCCGGACTCTGCTGACCGGCGCTGCCGCAATGGCCGCTGCCGCTTCGATGTGGCCCAAGGCGGTCAAGGCGCAGGCGGCCGAGCGCAAGTTTGCCGCGGCGCTGGGCTGGACCACCTACGATTCCGGTCGCCACCTGCAAGACGGCTTTGTGGGCGCGGTCAAGGAACTGGGGGGTGAGCTGAACATGACCGACGCGGGCTTTGACGCGCGCGCCCAGTCTGACCAGATCGACAGCCTTGTGGCGACCAAGCCTGATGCGCTGTTCATCACCCCCGCCGATGCCGTGGCCATCGCCCCGGCGGTCAACCGCGCCATCGAGGCGGGGATCCCGGTGTTCTGCGCCGACAGTGCCGTTCCCGGCGCGCTGGTCACCACCACCTCGATGTCGTCGAACTTTGGCATGGGTCAGTGGTCTTGCGAATACATCTGCAAGGCGCTGGGTGGCCAAGGCAAGATCGCCCGTGTGATGTTGCCCCAGAACGAAAGCTGGGATCAGCGGACGCTGGGGATGGAATGGACCCTGCGTGCCTATCCGGGGGTCGAGATCGTGGCGGAATGGGCCTTTGCCCTTGCCGGCAATGTCACCCCGCGTCAGGCCGTGGACAATATCCTGACCTCGAACCCCGATATCGACGCGATCTGGTGCGCCTGGGATGGCGCGGCGGTCGAGGGCACGCTGGCGGCCAAGGCGGCCAACCGTGAGGATCTGATCCTGACCGGGATCGACGGTGGCTCGCAGGCCTTCAACTACATCGCCGGGGGCACGCCGCTGAAACTCTCGATGGCGCAGAGCTTCTATGAGATGGCCTATTCCTCGGTCTTCTACGCCCATGAAAAGCTGGCCGGCAAGAATACGCCGCGTCTGGTGATCACCCCCACCTATGCCGTCACGCAGGACATGCTGACCGCTGGCATCCCGGATGACTTCGACGTGCCGGGCCGGGCGGGTGAGTTGGGCTGGACCCGCGTGCTGTAAGGCGCCCTGTCATGGCCGCAGGCCCCCGGTTGCGGGGCCTGCGGCTGAGGCTTTTTCCAAAGGATAAGGACAGATGGAAGACCCCATCCTCGTCGCCACCGATGTGAGCAAGCGTTTCGGCCCGGTGCAGGCCCTGAACCATGTCGATTTCCGGCTGGAGCGCGGCGAGATCCACGCCCTGCTGGGGATCAACGGCGCGGGAAAATCGACCTTTATCAAGATCCTCTCCGGCATCATCCAGAAGGACAGCGGCACCATTACCGTCGCCGGGCGCGAGGTGCACTTCCGCTCGCCCGAAGAGTCTATCCATGCCGGGATCGCCACCGTGCAGCAGCACCCCGAACTGGTGCAGGACATGACCGGCCTTGAGAACATCTTTCTGGGCCGCGAGACCCGGCGCGGCGGCATGTTCGGGCGGGTGGATCGCAAGGCGCTGCG
>CALLZQ010000655.1 GCA_937858255.1 uncultured Tabrizicola sp. | reverse complement strand
GGCGGCGGTCGGCTGGGTGATGGCGCGGCGGCTGATGGCCCGGATCGGGCGTGTCAACGCGCTGGCGGACCGGGTGGCGGCGGGGGATTTGTCGGCACGGCTGCCGGGGACGCGGCGCAGCGATGAAATCGGCCAGCTTGAGGCGCATGTCCACAGCATGCTCGACCGGATCGAGGTGCTGAACCGCGAGACGCACCGCCTTTCCGACACCATCGCGCATGAACTGCGGACCCCGCTGAACCGGATGCTGCAAAAGCTGGGCCGGATCGAGGGGCAAGAGGCCGTGACCGACGATCTGCGTGCCGAGATGCGCCAGACCATTCGTGTCTTCGATGCGTTGCTGGCCATCAGCCGGGCCGGGGCCGATCGGGGTCACGGCGGCGGGTTGCGGCCGCTGGACCTGTCTGAATTGCTGGTCGAGATTTGGGAGCTTTATGAACCGGTGGCCGAGGACAAGGGCCTGATCCCCGCCATTTCCGTGCCCGAGGGGGTGCGGATCCTCGGTGATCGGACGCTGGTCTCGCAGATGGTCGCAAACCTCTTGGACAATGCGGTAAAATATTGTCGGCCCGGTGACAGCCTGACCCTGACCCTGACCGAAGATAGGGAACGGCAGGTGATGACCCTTGCCGACACCGGCCCCGGTCTGCCCGAGGATCTGCGCGAGCGGGTGTTCGACCGCTTCGCTCGCGGCGGGCGCGATGCCAGCCTGCCCGGGCATGGGCTGGGGTTGGCGCTGGTGCGTGCCATTGCCGCCCGGCATGGTGCGCGCCTGACGCTTCCCCCCACCGAGAAAGGTTTTGCGATCAGCGTCGCCTGGCCTAAGGTCTCGGCAGACCTCTGAGCTTCATAAGATTGATTCCAATGCGCCTGATTGCCCTTGCCGCGCTGACATTGCTGGCCGCCTGCGCCGCCTGGAACAAGCCGCTGAACCCGCCGCTGTCGGGTGAGAATTCCAGCCTTGTCGATCAGGATCGGCTGGAACCGGGCGAGCTGTATGTGGGCCTTGCCTTTTCCGGGGGCGGGATGCGGGCCTCGGCCTTTGCCTATGGCATGCTGGAAGAGTTGCGGGCGCAGGGCGTCGTGACCGGCACCCCCAATGGCGTTCTGGATCACGTCCGGCTGGTGACGGGGGTTTCGGGCGGCTCGGTCACGGCGGCGCAGTTTGGCCTGTACGGCCCGGCGGGGCTGACCGGGTATCGCGAGCGGTACCTGTTGACCAATGCCGAAAAATACATGGCCAATTCGCCGCTGAACCCCCTGACCATCGTCAAGGGTCTGTCGGGCGGGGCCAACGGGCGCACCACCTTTGCCCGCTATCTGGATGAGGTGCTGTTCCACAAGGCGACTTTCGGCGATCTGCGGGCGCGGTCTGGCATCAAGACATGGATCAACGCGACGGATATGGCGAATAACACGCCCTTCCTGTTCTCGCCCGAGACCTTTGATGCGCTGTGTTCCGACCTGTCGCGCCTGCCCTTGTCCGAGGCGGTGGCGGCCTACGCGGCCCTTCCGCTGGTCTTTACCCCCCTCGTGCTGGAGGCCCATCAGGGCAAGTGCAACTACCGCGAGCCCGATTGGCTGACGGCAGCCCGAAACAACCCCGAGGCCACCTCGGCGATGCGGGCGCAGGCACGGGCACTGGAGAGCTATGCGAACCCCGATGAGGTCAAGTTCGTCAAGCTGCTCGACGGCGGGATCACCGATAATTTCGGCACCACCGGCCTTGCGGTCGCCCGTGCCCGCGCGCAGGCGCCCTATGCGCCGATGACCCCGGAAGTGGCGGGGCGGATGACGCCGATGCTGGTCCTCCTCGCCAATGCCGGGGTGGAAAAAGACCCTAGCTGGACGC
>CALLZQ010000654.1 GCA_937858255.1 uncultured Tabrizicola sp. | reverse complement strand
TGCTGGGTCGGGGTCGGCTGTGGGCGCAGAAAGAACCAGCTGCTGGCCAGCCCCGCCAACAGGACAAGTCCCCAAAGCGCGATGCGGAAGGTGCGGAGGGAAGAGCGGGTCATGTCAGGTCTCAGTGCTGGCTGTGGGCATCATGACCGGCCTCGGCGTCGAAGAACAATTCTTCGCCGAAAAGCTCGAGCCGCGCAGCATGGTCGGGAGTGAGGTCTGCTTCTGCTGCGGCCTGCGCTACGGCCAAACGTGCTGCGGCATCAGGTTCAATCCCCATTTGCACCATGTTGGCCTCGCCCTTCAGCCCATCGCCAGCGCAGATACTGACACGCCAGAGCCCGGCCTCGTCCCGGCGCAGGAGTGCCCGTCCGCCTCTGCCGTCCTGCGACCAGCCGATGATGGCGATATCACCGTCGATCAGCAGCGGCGCAACGGTCAGCGGATTGTCCGGGGTCTCGAACATGTCTTTCAGCAGGCCGGTGATGCGGGCCTCATCGCCCTCGACACTGCTCTGGTCGAATCCGGCATCCGCATGCGATGGGGCGTCATGGCTCATGCCCGCATGGTCATGCCCGGTGTCGTGATCCGCCCCATGCCCCTCGGCAGCATCTTGCACCGGCCAATCCGGATGCATCCGCGCGTTAAGGGCGAGAATGTCAAAGGGAACTGTAACAGTCCCGGCCTTCTCAAAAGTCAGCACGAAGTCGAGCCGGTTACCCTCTTGCAGCCGCTCGGTCAGGCCGTTGATCATCAGATGCATGCCGCTCGGGTCCAGCGCCACGGTTTCCCCTGCCGGGAGAGGTAGGCCTTCGGTCATCAGACGCATCGACATTACACCGTCCTGCATCGACATCTCATGCAGTTCGACATTGCGGCCGACCGGGGCCGTGGCACCCAGCAGCCGGTCGTCCTCCGCCCCGCCATTGGTGATGGTCAGATAGGCACCACCCACCGGCGCGCGCGGCAGGGTCGCACGGATGAAGGCGCCGGTGATGGCGATCTCGCCGATCTGGGCCTGTGCAGCGGGGCCGTGGTCTTGGTGCTGCGCGAGCGCGGGCTGGCCGATCAGGCCAACGGCGATCAGCAGGGGCAGGATTGCGGTTTTCATGGTCAGGGTCCAATCCGTCATTTGATGTCTATCGTGCCTTCGATGCGGGTCATCGAGAAGCGGGTCAGGCGGATTTCCAGCTCGACCCGCCATTCCCCGGCCAGCGGCAGCACCAGATCGGAGACATGCCAGAGGCCGTCCGCGTCCTGCGTCGCCTCACGGCTCATTCTCTCGATCCCGCGTTCGGGCATCGAGACAGAAAGCGTCACGGCCTGCGGGCTGATCGGCTGCATCTCGCCATCGGAAAGCCAGATCGCAGCCGCCACAGTGCCGGTGCTGCCGGGAGTAATCGTCAGATCGGCCATCACCTCACCCGTCATGATATGCGCATAGGCGGGTGGCGCAGCGACGACCATGGCCAGTGCCCGTGGCGGCGGGGTGAAGCGCCAACCGGCAGCAAGGCCAAGGATTGCGGTCACAAGGATCAACTCGGCGATGATGACCATGCGCAACCTTCCGGTCGCCCGTGGCTCGGCGCGCAAGGCGGGCGTGGTCAGGGACCAGCGGTTCCACGCGGCCAGCAGAAGTAGGATCACCAGCAATGCGAGCTTGGCCACGAGAATGCGGCCATAGGCGGTTCTCCAGCCGCCAAAACCTGCGTCCCCCATCTGCACAAAGCCAAGGGCAAGGCCCGATGCGGCCAGCAGGATCACCGCGAAGGGGATCAGGTCGGAGAAGCGCTGCAGCGCCGGTGATCCATCTGCGCGCCGCAGCCAGCGCAGGAGCGGAATCAGCGCACCCAGCCAGAAGGTCAGCGCCATCAGATGCGCAAAAACCGCAGGCCGGGTCAGCCAGCGCGGATCGGCGGCACCGGCATGACCGGCCGAGGCATAGGCCGCCGCCACGAGCGCCACCGCGACAAAGGCCAGCGGGCGGACGGAAAGGCCCGCCAATCCGAACAGCCCGGCCATCAAGGCAAGTACGGTCATCGTCCCGAAGCTCGTCGCCCAGCCGGTGCTCCACGCATCAGCGGTGAAGATGCCCGAAAGCGACAGTCCAAGAGCATCGGCACCATGCAGGCCAAGCGCCAGCGGTGTCATGACAAGACCAAGCCCGATCAGGCGGACAAGGATCGGTCCCGTGCCGGGTGACAGGCCTGCCAGCGCGCCGAACAATGCGCCACCGATGCCCAGAACCAATCCGACCGACATCAACAGCTTTACACCCCAGAGGAGGCCGGCCACCAGTGGATCACCCGCCGCGACCTCAACGGCACCGCTCACCTCGCCCACCGAGAAGATGAGCGTGCCCGCCACCGGATGCCCGTCATCCGAGGTAACGCGCCAGGTCAGAACCTGCGTACCGCGTTTCAGGTCCGGCAGCGCAATTGTTAGCGTGCTGTCGCCGGTGGCTGCAGCTGTCAGATCGCGGCTGGCGCCGGCGGGCCCGATCAGGGTGAGCGCCAGCGGCCGGACGGTTTCATTGAACTGCAGAACCGCCTCAGTCGGCGCGGCGTCAAGCAGCACGCCCTCGGCCGGGGTGACGCTCAGCAATGCGGCATGGGCTCGCGCCACGACGGGCGACAGCAGAACCAGCAGCGCCAGCAGGACGGACAACAGGATCGGGGTAAGGCGGGTCATGGCAGGACAGGCTCCCGGGCTAGAGTGGCTGGATTGCGGGGGACCACGTTTGGCCCCCCGCCTTGCCTCAGTGGCCCGAGGGGGCCGGAGCTTCGATCACTGTGAGGAACGGTGCCGGGCCTTCGACGTCATGATTGCCCGAGGTGTCGATCCAGGCCGCCTCGCCGCCCGCGCATTCCTGCACCACCGCGAAGAAGAGCTGGGTGCCAGGCGCGACGCTGGATGCAACGGCACCGCGCAGCACGAACTCGTCATAGAAGGCGGAGGGCAGATCGCCACCCGACCAGACCAGCTCGGTGACGCCCGAGGTCACTTCTTTGTCACGGTGGGTGACCGGGGCGGCATAATCACCGCGCACGGCCTCGGTGGTCCATCCGGCCTTGACCATCGGCTGGACGTTCACAAAGCCCGCCGGGATCTGCACGCGCAGGGTATGGGTGGCCTCATCGCCACAGCCATGCGGCACGCGCAGCGCCAGACGCACGGTGGTATTGGCCGCAGCCTCGCGCGTGTCGAGCGTGACATGCGCCATGGCGGGGGCAGCAAGAACGGTCAGGGTGGTGGCGGCGACAGCGGCGCCAAGAAGATTGCGGATCATCTGATGATCTCCATTTGGTCTTGAAAGGATTTGGCGGGGTATCCCGCCGGTTCAGCCGTGCTGCCCCATCGGGGGTGCGCGCGGCTGAACCGATGTTTCAAAGACCCGGAGCGGGTGGTGTTGTGCCTTCAGATGCGGCGCGAGCGCCATGTATGTAAGGGTGATGTCCAGGAAGATGGGCGGCCCATCCGGCAGCAGGCCCCCACCGCCGACGGTCTTACCGGGGCAGAGGGTAATCGGCTGGCCAGAGTCATCGGTCTGCCCGGTCGGAATGCAAAGCGACCAGTCGCTGGCGGTCTGATATCCCTCGAGACGCAGATCCGCAGCCATGCGCGAGACCAGATGCATCGGCGCGAGCAGCGACATGAGCCAGATCGCCAGAA
>CALLZQ010000653.1 GCA_937858255.1 uncultured Tabrizicola sp. | reverse complement strand
CAAGTCGAACCAGCCGCCCGAGCAATATCCGCTGAAGCGGACGCCGCTGAACCTGATCCTTGCCGCCGATGTCAATCTGGGACGGGCGAAGATGGTGGTGGGGCATAAGCAGGTGGACAATACCACGCGCGTGATCGCGCAGGACCCCGACAACCCCGGTTATGGCAAGATCGAATTGGTCTTTACCGCCGATCCGGTTGAATTGCGCCAGTGGATCATCACCGATGATACCGGCAACCAGACCACAGTGATCCTTGGCGACATGAAAAAAGGCGGGAGTATGCCCGCATCTTATTTCGATATCACCGCCGAGACGAGGAAACGCGGGCTTTAACGCCCGCAGCTTGCCAGTTGCTGGCGGTACATATCCGCCCGCGCCTGCACCTTGGCCGAGACCTCGACCAGCCATGGCTTGCCCAGATAGCTCTGGCGGGCATAGCCGGTACGGCCCTCATGATAGGCAAGGTATTGGGCCTGCGCATCGCCTTTGGAAATCCCGAGGCGCTGCGATGACCCGTCCATGTACCACCCCATGAAATCGGTGGCATCGTTGATCCGGTCACGCTTGGCGCCGCGACGGCGTTGTTCGTTTTGGTACTCTTCCCATGTCGCATCCAGCGCCTGACTGTAGCCATAGGCCGAGGATTGCCGCCCCATCGGGATCACCCCAAGGGCAAAGCGATGCGGGGTGCGCGCATTGCCGATGAATTTCGATTCCTGATGAATCGTCGCCATCTGCACATGCACCGGCACGCCCCAGCGGCGCTCGGTCGTTTTCATCGCCCGGTAATATTGCGGCCGCTCGCGCACGATGGCGCAGGCATTGTCCAGGTCACGAGGCGCCGAAAAGTTGCCCCCCCCGCAGGATGCAAGGGCCAGAAACAGGATCGACGCGCGGAGAAATCTGCTCATTTGCCCCTCGCACGGATTTTATCATTGCCGGTGACGATACGCGAATTTCGCGGCGCGGGAAATGGGGGGTAGCCCTCCCTCAGATCAGAAATCCGAGAGTGAGCGGCAAGGTGACAACCGCCAGCACGGTCGAGGCGATGACCAGCCCCGCCACTGCATCCGCGTCAGCCCCGTATTTCTCGGCCAGCATATAGGACGTGACGGCAACCGGGGTCGAGATTTGCAGGACAAGGATGGCAAAGGCCACCGGCTCCAGCTCCAGCCAGCGCCCGACCGCGACCGCGACCGCGATGCAGATCGCGACCCGCAGGATCGACAGGACAAAGGCCTTGCCCAGATGCCCCGCGCTCAGCCGCGCGACGGCAACGCCCAGCGTGATCAACATCACCGGAATGGCGATCTGGCCCAGCAATGACAGCGAGTTGGTCAGCCAGTCGGGCGTGTGCCAGCCCTGCCAGAGGAACAGCGCCCCCAGCAGCGTGCCCCATGTCACCGGCCCGCGCGGGGCCCGAATGGGCGAGCCGCCGCCAGACACCAGCCAGACCCCGGCGGTAAAGGAAAAGATCGCCATGACCGCGAAGACCACAACGGCATAGGCAAATCCCGCCTCGCCAAAGGCAAACAGCGCCAGCGGCAGCCCGACATTGCCGGTATTGCCAAAAATCAGCGGCGCCAGAAAGGTTCGCTGCGGCAGCCGCCCCAGCCGTAGCAGCGCCCAGAAGATCAGGGTCAGCACCGCATAGGCCGCGATGGCCGCCAGCGTCAGCGCCGTCAGGGCCGAGGGTTCGATCCGTGTTTTCATCAACGCCGTAAAGATCAGCGCCGGCACCGAGAGGGTCATGGACAGCCGGGTGATGAACTCCATCCGGTATTCGTGACCGGTCTTGACCCAGATGAATCCGATGCTGCCCAAGAGGGCCACCGGCGCCACGATCTCAAGTACTGTGAGGATAAGGTCCACAGTTTGTTTCCCTATTGGTGCGCCGGTCCTGTGGACAAGCAGGCAGCTTCGGGCTTACTAACCAAAACCGGGGGATGCAATCCGATGCTCAAATCGACACCCAAATATCACCTTGGACAGATCGTCCGCCACCGGAAACATCCGTTCCGCGGCGTGGTCTTTGATGTCGATGCGATGTTCTCGAATACCGATGAGTGGTATGAGAATATTCCAGCCGAAAGCCGGCCCAGCAAGGACCAGCCGTTTTATCACCTGCTGGCCGAGAATGATCAGAGCTATTACGTCGCCTATGTCTCGGAACAAAACCTCGTTCCCGATGAGACGGGCGAACCGGTTGGCCACCCGGATCTGCACGATCTGTTTGGCGATTTCACCGATGGGCGCTATCCGCTGCAATTCCAGCTCAACTGACGGCTGTTGACCACCCGGTAAGAATCGCGCGCTAGCCTGCCTTCAGAAATGGAGGCCAAGATGAAGCTAGACCAGACCCTGCCCCCTGACCTCAAGATCGTCCATGTCCGAGAGGGCAGGATCGACGCCGCCTGTGCTATCGACTTCAAAGAGGCGATGCGCGAACAACTCGAAGGATTGGACCGGCGCGTGATGCTGGATCTGACACAGGTCGGTTTTATCGACAGTTCGGGTCTGGGCGCGGTGGTGGCGGTGCGGAAAATGCTCGGCCCAGATCGTGTGCTGGAACTGGCCGGCCTGACCCCGGCGGTGGAAAAGGTGTTTCGCCTGACGCGGATGGACAGCGTGTTTCCGATCCATCCGCAGTTGCCGGCAGACCTGCGCGATGCCGTATGATCGCGGTATGTCCTTGATCCGGATCGTCCTGCCCGCGACCCCCTTGGCGGTGAGAGAGACGCTTTCCCGTCTGTTCGATCCGCCTGACGGCGTCGATCTGCCAGAGGCGCTGCATAGCAAGGCGCAGATCGTGCTGGCAGAGGTGCTGAACAATATTGTCGAACATGCCTATGCCACCTATGCCGGCGATATCGACCTGTGCTGTGAGTTTGACGACAAGGGCCTGAATGTGCTGATCACGGACCGTGGGCTGCCACTGCCCCTGTCGGGCCTGCCAGCGGGGAACGATCCGATGGAAGATCCGGGCGATGACCTGCCCGAGGGGGGATTCGGCTGGTTCCTGATTCGCACCCTGGCCGAGGATCTGAACTATGACCGCACAGAGGGAAGCAATCGCCTGCGTTTCCGCGTCGTCCCGGATACAATCGCCTAGCATCCGGACCAATGTTTCGCATTTGGCAGATCTGACGCGAAAGCGCCCGAATTTCCCCCTAAAACCGCCCGGCGCGCTGCCGATATAAGAGGGGTAGCTGCATAAAGCTTCCCTCGGTGCTGCGGATCAATGCCCCCACCCAGTTCGTGGCACCGAGGTTCCTTCCTGTTGGCATTTCCCCGCGCGCGCCCTAGCCTTCATCCGATCTGATCGGAGGAAGACATGCGCGATTTTCAGTTTCCCGGACGCTCGCCGGTTCTGGCCCAGTCGGGCATGGTGGCGACCTCGCATCCGCTGGCGGCACAGGCGGCGCTCGATATTCTCAAATCCGGTGGCAACGCGGCGGATGCCGCCATTGCCGGCGCCGTCTTGCTGGGGATTTGCGAGCCGCAGATGACCGGCCTTGGCGGCGATTGTTTCGTTCTGCTCAAACCGGCGGGGGAAGAGCGGGTGCTGGCCCTCAATGGTTCGGGCCGTGCCCCCTCGGGGCTGTCTGCGGCCGAGATGCGCGCCCGCGGTCTGACGGCGGTGCCCCTGCGCGGGATTGAGGCTGTTACATTGCCCGGTGCGGTGGATGCCTTTTGCCGGCTGAACGCCGATTGGGGCCGCAAAGGGCTGGATGAAATCCTCGCGCCGGCCATCCACTACGCGGCTGAGGGCGTGCCAGTAGCGCCGCGCGTGGCCTTCGACTGGGAAGAAGATGAGGCCGATCTCAAGGGCGTGGCGCGCGACTTTTTCCTGCTGGCGGGGCAGGCACCCCGACCGGGACAGGTGTTCCGCGCACCGGGCCAGGCCGAGGTGCTGCGCCGCATCGCCCGTCAGGG
>CALLZQ010000652.1 GCA_937858255.1 uncultured Tabrizicola sp. | reverse complement strand
GGCCTATGCGGCCTATTATCTGGCCCTGCCGGCGCTGCCAATTGCCACCACGGTGGCCCTCTATTTCTCGGCGCCGCTGTTCATCACGGTCCTGTCAGTCCTCTGGCTGAAAGAGCGGGTGGGCTGGCGCCGCTGGGCGGCTGTCGCGATTGGCTTTGCCGGGGTGGTGGTCATGCTGCGCCCGGGGATGGCGCTGTTCGACTGGGCGGCGCTGTTGGTGCTGGCCTCGGGCCTGTCCTATGGGTTCTCGATGATCCTCGCGCGGAAACTGGGGCAGACCGAGACGGCACCCGCGATGGCCTTCTGGGGCAATCTGGTGTTTCTGGTCGCGGCGCTGATCATGGCGGCGGCCTTTGGCGGCGGGCAATTCGCGCAAGACAGCCATCCGAGCCTTGCCTTCCTGCTGCGCCCCTGGATCTGGCCGAGCGCGGTGGATGCCGCGCTGATGTGCGGTTGCGGGGTGATCGCGGCCTTGGGGCTGACGCTGCTCACCCAAGCCTACCGGATCGCCGACAGCAATGCGGTTGCACCCTTTGAATACAGCTACATGCTGTGGGGGGTGCTGTGGGGCTGGATGTTCTTTGCCGAATGGCCCGACACAACCGGCTGGATCGGCATCGCCATTATCGTTGTGGCCGGTCTGATGGTGCTGTGGCGCGAAAAGGTGAACGCCCTGCCCCCAGCCTTTGAGCGGGTGGCCGTCGATCCCGAGCAATGAAAAAGCCGCCCCAAAGGGCGGCTTTCAGATTCCAACCACGCGGCCAGATCAGATCTCGTCCAGCGCCTCGACGGCCTTTTGCAGATCTTCCTTGGACACTTCCTTGTCGGTGACCTTGGCCCCGGCGACGATGTGATCCACCACCTTGTCCTCGAACAGCGGCGCGCGCAGTTGCTGTTGCATCTGGGCGTTCTTCTGCACGAATTCAAAGAACTGACGCTCTTGGCCCGGGTATTGACGGGCGGCGTTCAGGACGGCCTGGGTCATCTCGGCATCGGTGACCTGCACTTCGGCCTTGCGGCCGATCTCGGCAAGCAGCAGGCCCAGACGCACGCGGCGCTCAGCCAGCGACTTGTGCTCTTCGGTCGGCTCGATATTGCCGTGGTTATGGCCATGCTCTTCGGGATGCTCTTCATGCCAGAGCTGGTGGGCAATCTGGTTCGCCTCAGCCTCGACCAGCGCCGAAGGCAGGTCGAACTTGATCATGCCATCCAGTTGGTCCAGCAGCGCACGCTTCATCACCGCGCGGCTGGCGCCCTTGTACTCGGCCTCCAGACGCTCGGCGATCTGGCCTTTCAGCGCGGCGAGATCCTCGGCGCCATATTTCTTGGCCAGTTCGTCGTCGATCTCGGCAGGCTTGGCTTCCTTGACCGCCTTGACGGTGCATTCAAACACCGCGGCCTTGCCGGCCAGATGCTTGGCGCCATAGTTCTCGGGGAACGACACCTCGACGTTCTTTTCCTCGCCGGCCTTCACGCCGACAAGCTGCTCTTCAAAGCCCGGAATGAACGAGCCCGAGCCCAGTACCAGAGGATAATCCTCGGCGGTGCCGCCATCGAAATATTCGCCATCAACCGAGCCTTTGAAGTCGATCACGACCTGATCGCCGTCCTTGGCCTTGGAGCCCTTCTTGCGGTCCTCGAAATTCTGGGCGGTGGCGGCGAGATTTTTCAGCGCCTCCTCGACCGAGGCCTCATCCGCCTTGACGGTCAGACGGTCAAGCGAAACCTGCGAGGCATCCAGATCCGGGATCGGCGGCAGGCAGTCATAGGTCATGGTCACGACCACGTCCTTGCCCTCGGCCCAGGTCTCACCATCGACCATCTTGACTTCGGGTTGCAGCGCGGGGCGGTCGCCGGTCTTGTCGAAATGCTCTTTCATCGCACCGTCGATGGCGTCCTGCATCGCATCGCCCAGCATGCGCTGGCCGAACTGCTTTTTCAGCATCGCCAGCGGCACCTTGCCCTTGCGAAAGCCCTTGATCTCGATCTCGGGCTGCGCCTCGAGCAATTTTTCCTGAACTTTCGCGTCCAGTTCGGCGGCCGTCACCGTGATGGTGTAGGCGCGCTTGAGGCCTTCGTTCAGGGTCTCGGTGACCTGCATCTTGTCGTCCTTCTTGTCCAAACCTGGTGCGGGTGGAGGGACTTGAACCCCCACGCCTTGCGGCGCCAGAACCTAAATCCGGCGCGTCTGCCAATTCCGCCACACCCGCAAACTGCCCAAAGCACCCCTGTCCGGCCCAAAGGGTCGGCACCGGGATGCCCTGAATTTCCGCGCTCTTCTAACAAAGGGGCAAGGCATATGCGAGCGGAAAATGCCATGCTTCACACGCCGTTCTGCGTGCCCTCGGGCGCAGCTTTGCGCGGCCAACCTGTCCGAAAGGATGGGCTGCCACCCCGCCGGATGTGCAGCATGGCCACAAGTGCGCGAACTTAGCCCCGTTGCGTCCAACAATACCTCGCCAAGACCGCTATTCTGCCATAGTCTGCCGGGAAAAATATAACCCGAGGCAGTGGGTACAGGTACAGGAGGCCAGTCATGGTCGAGATGTCGCTGGGACAGAAGGCGGGGGGAATCCGCGCTTCGCATGAGATGCCGCGCTGTGCGATGGCGGCGGGCACCACGGTGCTGACCCTGATGGGGGCGGTGCCAGTGGAATATATCGCCCCCGGTGATCGCGTGATCACCCGCGCGGGCGCGCGGACTGTGCGCGCTGTCGGGATTGCCGTGGTCAAACAGGCCCGTGTCATCCGCATCTCTGAAGGGGTTCTGGCCAAGGACCGCCCCGAGGCCGATATCCTCGTCTCGCCCAGCCAGCCGATCCTGATCCGCGACTGGCGCGCCAAGGCGCTCGCCCGCACCCCGCAAGCCGTTGTCGCGGCAGAGAAACTGACCGATGGCGAATATGTGCGCGCCGAGGTGATGGAAGAGGTCTGGATGGTCTCGCTCGCCTTCGATCAGGCGGAAACCATCTATGCCAACGGGCTGGAGCTGATCTGCGAGCCGGCAGAAGTCACGGCCTGACCGCGCACCAAGCCTGCGTGCAAGGCCGCCTCAGGGGCGGCCTTTTTCAGTCAAAAGCCGTCGGAACACGGCCGGCAATTGCTCGGGCAAATCCTCGGCAATCAGACCCGGGCCGAATTCAAGTGCAACTTCCACATGCAGCCAGGCCCCGGTGCAGGCCGCGTCAAAGGGCGCAAAGCCCCGTGCCAGCAGCCCGGTGATGAACCCCGCCAGCACATCCCCCGACCCCGCCGTTGCCAGCCAGGGCGCCGCGCGGTCATAGAGCGCCGCATTGATCGCCGCGCTCCCGTCCGGCGCCGCAATCACCGTGTCCGGCCCCTTGAACAGGACCACACAGCCCGCCCGCGCCGCCGCCTCACGCGTTGCATCCACCTTGGAATAGGCCGGCCCCTTGACCGCTGGCGCGGCCAGCCTTTCGGCCAGATCGGGAAACAGCCGCGCGAATTCACCGGCATGGGGCGTCAGCACGCAGCGGTCATGCAGCGCGGCAAACAGGTCCGGCGCGCCCGCCAGAATCGTCAGCGCATCGGCGTCCAGAACCGCAGGCCGGCCCGCCACCAATGCGGCAGCGACCAAACCCGCCTCTCTCGGCCCGGTCCCCATCCCCGGCCCAAGGCACAACGCATTGATCCGCTGATCCGCCAGCACCGCCGCCAAGGCGCCCGCATCGGCTAACTCGCGCAGCATCACCGCATCCAGTCGGGCCGCGTTTTCCCCCAACGCCTCGGGCGGGCAGCCCAGCGTCACCAGCCCGGCCCCGATCCTGAGCGCCCCCCGCGCCGCCAACCGCGCGGCCCCGCCGCGACCGCATGGGCCAGAGAGGATGAAGGCATGCCCGTGGGAATATTTGTGCCCAGATGCTTTTACGGCGGCTTCAATCTTCTGCTGATCGACCGTCACGGCATGGGCCACATCAGCGGCTTCCGGCGCCTGACTTAAACCGATGTCCTTGACGACCAGTTTTCCACAATATTCGGGGCCATCGTTCAAAACCTGGCCCAGTTTGCGGCGATGAAAGGTAACGGACAATTCCGCCGGAATGGCATGCCCCAACACCCGCCCGCTGTCGAGGCACAGCCCCGAAGGCGCATCAATGGCAAGGCCATGGCCAAGGGGCCGCCCCTGCCGCCACGCCCGTGCCAGATCGGCCAGGGGGCCCGCCAGTTGCCGCCCCAGCCCCGTGCCAAACAAGGCATCGACATTCAGATCTGACCGCCACGGCTCATCGCGCAAGGCGCCAAAGGGGCGCACCTCCCCCATTTCACGCCACCGCGCATAATTCGTCCGCGCATCCGGCGGCATTTTCTCTTCCTCGCCGTAGAAAAACACCTCTACCCGCCAGCCCAAATTCTTCAGCAACCGCGCGACCACGAACCCGTCGCCGCCATTGTTCCCCGGCCCGCACAGCACCACCGCCCTGTGTGCGCTTTTGCCCAAATCAGGCCATTCTTCAAAAACCGCCTGAACCACCCCCTGCCCGGCGCGTTCCATCAGCGCCAGCCCCGTGACCTTGCCACTGGCGATCGCGGCGGCCTCGATGCCGCGCATTTGGGCAGAAGTCAGAAGTTCCGTCATCGAACCCCCGGGCAAGTTTTCAAACCGCACATAAAAAAACCTCAATGCCTATTTTTTAGGCACACCTCGCAGAATCCCGCGACAGAGTGCCCCGCTGAAACCCTAGCGAATTGCCCATCCCGCCGTGAAGTGGTCAGAGGGTCGAAGAACCGAAAAACCGGGGGGAGTCGGCCCATGAAGAAGATCGAGGCGATCATCAAGCCCTTCAAGCTGGATGAGGTGAAGGAAGCCCTGCAAGAGGCCGGAATTCAGGGGCTTTCGGTAACTGAGGTCAAAGGTTTCGGCCGCCAGAAGGGTCATACCGAGCTTTATCGCGGCGCCGAATATGTTGTCGACTTCCTGCCCAAGGTGAAGATTGAGGTCATCCTGTCCGATGACATGCTCGACTCGGCTATCGAGGCGATCATCGGCGCCGCCCGCACCGACAAGATCGGCGATGGCAAGATCTTCGTCAGCTCGATCGAACAGGCGATCCGCATCCGCACCGGAGAGACCGGCGACGACGCAATCTGATCTGATCCGGCACACTTATTTTGAAACACCGGGCCGGTCACGGCCCCAACCTGACACACCGCTAACACCGAAAGGCAGCATGATGGGCGCGATCAAGAATGCTCTGAAACTGATGAAGGACGAGGAAGTCGAATATGTCGACATCCGCTTCACCGATCCGAAAGGCAAACTCCAGCACGTGACCATCGTCGCGGATCTGGTGGACGAAGACTTCTTCGAAGAAGGCTTCATGTTCGACGGCTCGTCGATTGCCGGCTGGAAGTCGATCGACCAGTCCGACATGAAACTGATCCCCGATGCCTCGTCGGTCTATCTGGATCCCTTCTACGCTGAAAAAACCCTCTGCGTGCATTGCAACGTGGTCGAGCCCGACACCGGCGAGGCCTACAGCCGCGACCCGCGTGGCACCGCCGCCAAGGCCGAGGCTTATCTGAAGTCCTCGGGCGTGGGTGACGCCGCCTATTTCGGCCCCGAAGCTGAATTCTTCATCTTCGACGACGTGCGCTATTCGGTTGCCCCGAACAAGGTGTCGTTCCAGCTCGACGCCGAAGCCGCCGCCTGGAACACCGACACCCCGATGGAAGGTGGCAACCTTGCCCACCGCGCCGGCTACAAGGGCGGCTACTTCCCGGTGAACCCGGTCGATGAGGCCCAAGACATCCGCGGCGAGATGCTCTCGACCATGAAGCGCATGGGCATCAAGGTCGACAAGCACCACCACGAAGTGGCGACCTGCCAGCACGAACTTGGCATGATCTTCGGTGGTCTGGTCGAACAGGCCGACAACATCCAGAAGTACAAGTACGTCATCCACAACGTCGCCCACGCCTATGGCAAGACCGTGACCTTCATGCCGAAGCCCATGAAGGGCGACAACGGTTCGGGCATGCATGTCAACATGTCGATCTGGAAAGACGGCAAGCCGCTGTTCGCGGGCGACAAATACGCTGACCTGTCGCAAGAGGCGCTGTACTTCATCGGTGGCATCCTCAAGCACGCCAAGGCGCTGAACGCCCTGACGAACCCCTCGACCAACAGCTACAAGCGTCTGATCCCGGGCTTTGAAGCGCCGGTTCTGCGCGCCTTCTCGGCCCGCAACCGCTCGGGCTGCGTCCGTATTCCGTGGACCGAATCGCCGAAAGCCAAGCGCGTCGAGGCCCGCTTCCCCGATCCGTCGGCCAACCCCTACCTGGCCTTTGCCGCCCTGCTGATGGCTGGTCTTGACGGCATCAAGAACAAGATCGATCCGGGCCCGGCTTCGGACAAGGACCTGTACGATCTGCCGCCGGAAGAACTGGCCGCGATCCCGACCGTTTGCGGCTCGCTCCGCGAAGCGCTGGAAGAGCTGGAAAAGGATCACGAATTCCTGCTGGCAGGCGACGTGTTCACCAAAGACCAGCTTGAGGGCTACATGGCGCTGAAGTGGGAAGAGGTTTACGCCTACGAACACACGCCGCACCCGATCGAATATGCGATGTACTATTCCTGCTGATTGGCAGAATGGTCGGAAAAGGGCGCCTTCGGGCGCCCTTTTTCATTGATCGGCGGGGCGGGCCGCATAGACTTGGGCATGCCCCCAGCGGGCCATCCCTTTCGGAGGCCACCGATGCTGCGCCCTGCCCTTGTCGCCACAGCATTGCTTGCCGGTCAGGCCATGGCCTGCCCCCAGCGGCCAGAGCCCGCTCAGGCCGTGGTGTTGACGACCCTTAACCCACCCACCACTGACCGGTTTACCCGCAGCCCCAAGGGGATGACCCAGCACCAGATTGTCACC
Source organism: uncultured Tabrizicola sp. (assembly GCA_937858255.1). Taxonomy (GTDB): domain Bacteria; phylum Pseudomonadota; class Alphaproteobacteria; order Rhodobacterales; family Rhodobacteraceae; genus Pseudotabrizicola. The sequence continues at coordinate 2,146 of CALLZQ010000652.1, read as the reverse complement.
ACGGACGGTGGCACGGTTGAGACGCACTATCTCTATCCCCATCCGCTGCTGGTCGGCGAACGGCAGAGCGGCGGGCGGATACTGCGCCTGCGCTACAATGGTAATCCGCTGGAATGGTTGGACCAATTGCCCGGCCGACAGGGCTGGCAGGCCGCCGTCACCCTGTATGAGGGCGGCGAAAAGCGGGCAACGGGCAAGAATATGCTGCGGTTTCTGGGGCTTGACACTGTGCAGGTCGGCGATTGCCGCTATGCGGTCTGGCGCATCGAAGAGGTGATGACGCTCGAGGGGATGGAACCGATCACGCTGGAAAAAGCCTATAATCCCGATCTGGGGCTGGTGTTGCAGGTGGTACAGAAATCGCCCGAGGGCGCGGTCATGGCCATCACCCGCTTTGACCGGATCGAGGTGGTGCCGGCAGAGTAACCCGGCGCCCCGCGATTGATTGCACGCGGGAAACGACCATGGCGGGTTCGCGGGATTGTCGCCCTGCTGCCCTCAATCCGGCCTATTGCCCCGCCAGAACCGGCGCTAACGCTGTTTTAACCAAGACGATTGATGGTGCCGTATGACCCATGTGATCTCGCTTTGCCAGGCCCGCGCCGCCGCCGCCCAGACCCGCCAGGTCGAGGCCGATTCCAGCCCCGACTGGGTTGATCTGGCCCGTTCGGGCGCGGCGCAACGATTGTTTGACGCCCTGGCCGGGGCGCCTGCACGCCCGCCCTGCGCCACGCCCCCCCACCGGCCCCGTCCGGCCATCCGTTTGGCCATCCGTTTGGCTGGCTGACCTCTCCGTTAAGCATGATCGGCTAGGCCTTTGCGCCCGTGACCCCGGCGAGTGCCGGGGGCAATCTGACTTTCGTGGACAACCCCCACCAAAGACGCAGAGGAGCGCCGCCATGACCGCCATTCGTCGCATCGCCCCATCCAACGGCCCCCGTCGGACCCGCCGCCCGGACAGGATACCCAGCCATGTGCAGGCCCGCGCCGCCGCAGCCGTGGTGGTGCCGCTGTTTCCGCGCGCCGGGCGCAACCTGTCCGAGACCGACAATATCTTCGCCGATCTGGCCCTGCCCGAGCCTGCCACCGCCGGCCCCACAGGCGCAGGGACCGACCCCCGCCTTGATGCCGCCCGTGCCCGGGCACGCGCCCTGATGCCGCAGGGTGGGCTGCCGCGCATCGACAATCTTTTCCGTGACGATGGCCCGGATGTGGAGCCCGATGTGCAGGACGAGATCTTCGCCCTGGCCCTGAGCCGTCTCAAGGCCCACCCGCGCCCGCTGGCGGCGGCCCGCAATCAGCTTTGTGCCTTGCATGAAGACCGCTCACGCAAGGAATTGCGTGCGGCGCTGACGCGACATCTGCCCGCTGCCGCGGCCGCCTTTGTCGGGCTGGTCGCCTATGCGCATTTCGGCGCCCTGCCCGCGATCTGAGCCTATTCGGCCCGGTGAATCGGATGGGCGGCCAGTGCCTCGGCCTGCGCCGCCGTCAAATCTTCGACCCGCACCAGATAGGTATGGATCGAGAACAGCACCGCCCGGCTCTGCGGCAGGCGGATCAGGCATTGCCGCTCGGACCGGATATAGGGCATCTCGCCCTGATCATGGGTGTCTTTGGGCGCGCTTTCGGACAGCGGGTTGAACAGCGGCGCGCGTGAATGATGGGCATTGGCCCGCCACAGCGGCGCCTCGACCCGCACCATATCCATCAGGCGCTGCACGCGCCGCGCCACATCCTCGGTATATCTAACCACCGGCGCATGAATGCGCAGCATCGGGCGGCCCAGTTTCTCCGCCAGTGTCCACCCGGCCGGAAAGCACAGCACGGCCGCCGAGAGCAGATGCTCGCCCTGCCCGTCCTCTTGCATCAGGCAGAGGTCCTCTTGCACCAGCCGTCCAAGGCTCGCCAAGGGCTGCGCCGGGTTCAGCCGCACCCGCAGGCCGTCGGGGCGGATCACCGCATCGCCCTCGCGCGCGAAACCCGCGGGCAGATGGTTCAGCACGAAATCATACAACTCCGCCACCGCGTCCAAGGCCATCGGCAGGGCGCCAATCACCGCCTCGGGCCTCTGCGCGATCAGATCGTCGCGCAGCGCCATCTGCCCCGCATAGGCCTCATCCACCCGCAACCAATCTGCCATGTCCAA
>CALLZQ010000651.1 GCA_937858255.1 uncultured Tabrizicola sp. | reverse complement strand
CTTTCGCCTGCGGCTGGAACCCGAAGATCCGGCTGCTTTTGCCGCCGAGGCCGCCCGGCCCGAGCCGCCCGAATGGGCCTTGCCGGCGCGGGCCGATCTGCCGCGCCCGCTGCCCGAGGGGCCGGGGCCGTTGGTCGTGGTCCTTGACCCCGGCCATGGCGGCATCGACCCGGGCGCCGAGCGTGACGGGCTGACCGAGGCGGCGCTGGTGCTGACCTTCGCCCGCGAATTGACCGAGCTTTTGCGGCGTGACGGCGAATTTCTGGTGGTCCTGACCCGCGAAGAGGATGAATTCGTGCCGCTGGAATCGCGGGTCTCGATTGCCCGGGCGGCGGCGGCCGATGTCTTCGTCTCGCTGCATGCCGACGCGATTGCCGAAGGCGAGGCGGTGGGGGCCACGATCTACACCCTGTCGGAAGAAGCCAGCGACGTGGCCGCACAGGCCCTGGCCGAGCGGCATGACCGCGACGACCCGTTGGCCGGGGGCGGTCTGGCCGAGCAGGACGATCTGGTGGCGACGGTCCTGATGGATATGGCGCGCACCGAAACCCAGCCGCGCATTGACCGGCTGGCCCTGGCGCTGGAACAGGCGATCAAGGCTCAGGACATCCGCATGCACCGCCATCCGCATCAGACGGCTGGATTTTCAGTGCTGAAATCGCCGGATATTCCGTCAGTTCTGGTCGAACTGGGCTTTATGTCCTCGGCCCGCGACATGGCGCGGCTGCAAGATGCCGAATGGCGGTCACGGATGGCCCGGGCGCTGCGCGATGGACTGCGGACATGGGCCGCCGAGGATGCGGCCTTGTCGGCGCTGCGGCGCAAATAGCGCTCGCATTCGCGTGATCATAAGTTGTGCGCGGGAAAAGGCCGCGCGCCCGGGATCGTTTTGACCCGGCCTGCCGCCACATGTATAACGGCACCACCAAAAGGATCGGGGTCGTCGCGCGTGGTCAGGTTTGTCGGGTCTTTCTTCGGTGGCATCTTTACGATGATCACCATGGGCGTGTTTTTCGCCGCGCTTTCGGTTGGCGCCATTTTCTACATGTATGCCCGCGATCTGCCCAGTCATGAACGTCTGGCCCAGTATACCCCGCCGACCATCAGCCGGATCTATTCCGCCGAGGGCGAGATCATCGACGAATTCGCCAAGGAACGGCGGTTGTTCGTGCCGATCGAGGATATGCCCGATCTGGTCAAGCAGGCCTTTATCAGTGCCGAGGACAAGAATTTCTACACCCATCACGGCTATGACGTCACCGGCATGGTGGCGGCGCTGCGCGATGCGGTGATCAGCCGGGGGCAGAATCTGCGCGGGGCCTCGACCATCACCCAGCAGGTGATGAAGAACTTCCTGTTGTCCGGTGACCGCACGGGTGAGCGCAAGATCAAGGAACTGATCCTCGCCAGCCGGCTGGAGGAAACCCTGTCCAAGGACAAGATCCTTGAACTCTACCTCAATGAGATTTTCCTCGGGCAGAATTCCTATGGCGTTGCGGCGGCGGCGCAGACCTATTTTAACAAGTCGCTGATCGACCTGACCCCGGGCGAGGCCGCCTATCTGGCCACCCTGCCCAAGGCGCCCTCGGATCTGCATCCGGTGCGCAACAAGGACCGGGCCGAGGAGCGGCGGGCCTATGTGCTGAACCGGATGGTCGAGGATGGCCATATCACCCGCGAGGTGGCCGAGGCGGAAAAAGCCCAGCCGCTGCGCACCGTGCAGAACGGCGACTATCCGGCCTTTCGCGACAGCCTGCCGAACCGCGACTATTTCACCGACGAGATCCGCCGCCAGCTTTCGGGCAGCTTTGGCGAAGAGGAATTCTTCGCCGGCGGTCTGTCGATCCGCACCACAGTGGACCCGGAATTGCAAACCGCCGCCGCCGCTGCGCTGCGCCGGGGGCTGGAGCGGTATGACCGCGGTCTGGGGATCTGGCGCGGCACCAGGCTGACCATCTCGCCCGACCGGCTGACCAGCGAGGCCGATTGGCGTGCCGCGCTGGCCGAGGTCGAGATCGCCCGCGACATCGCCGGCTGGCATCCGGCAGTGGTGTTGTCGGTGGGTGAAAAATCGGCCCGTATCGGCATCGAAGGCGTGGCCGAAGATGAGGATGGCCAT